>CAYPSJ010000017.1:0-24989 GCA_964413565.1 uncultured Nitrosopumilales archaeon
TAATGGTAGGGTGGAAGTCCGCAAGGGCCCAAGGGTGCTGGCGAGGCTCTCGAAAGGACAGTACTTCGGCGAGATGTCACTAATCGATGGGGAACCCAGGTCAGCCGACGTCCTTGCCGTTCAGCCCACGGAATGTTTCACCCTCTCGACGCAGGTCTTCTACGCTCTAATCAAGCGGCACCCCGAACTCGCGCTTCTGATGCTCAAGGAACTAGCGAAACGCCTGAGGGCCGCCCAGAGTTCCGACCAGTAGGAAACGCACTAGCGATCCTCAAGAACACAAACTCTTCTGACGGTTGTCAGCCTTACAGGTAGCTACTTCAACAGCCACATTCATTGAGGCGAATCAGAGGATTCCGCCACCAAGCTGCCCTGGCCGAATTAATCGGTCTACTGTTAGCGCCCGACAGTTTGAACCTTGAGCGAATGACTACTCGTCGAAAATGAACAGATCTTCAATCGTAGTCTTCAAGACCTTGGCCACTCGGTGTGCCAGGTCGAGGGAGGGATTGTAGGTTCCTTTCTCAAGGTAGACGATTGTCTGCCTCGTCACTCCAACCTGCTTTGCCAGATCCTCCTGGGTCAAATCGTATCTTGCTCTCAGTTCCTTGATTCTGGTCTTGAAAGTCATCGAAGGGCTTCCCTTCGTTCCAGATACCATCGTAAGAGGAGGAAGGACGCGAGCGAGACGAGGAGCGAAGCTGTCAAGGCGGGCATCGCACTAATCACTGGGAACCCCTGGAACAGTGAACCGACATAGAGCACCAAGACAAAGCCAGTAGTGAATTCAACGCCTACCACCCAGGCATACAGAGCGGCCTGTCCCTGAACTCGTTTAGTCCGTTCATCTTCCACGGCTAGACCTGCCTTCTTCGCTCTCGTATCACGCGAGAAATTGACGAAAGTCAAGACGACAATGATGATGATTGCTGCAAACAGGCCGACTGCAGAAGCCAGTTGTAGAAGGTCGGTCAAGCCATGAACACCTGGAATGGATTACTTCGACGAGAAGTACATTCGTCCGCCTCCCGCTCTGCCCTCGTTTCTCCTTCCATGTAATACGGTTATGACATAGTGTCGTATAAATATTACTTTATGTTGGATGGGGACGACATACCGTGCGAAGCTGACTGAGGCGAGAGAACTGGTCGAAAATGTGGCGCCCTTCCGAATTGGTGCGCCCTGCCTCTCTCCCGAATGACTTTCGCATGTTACTCGCCGATCTCGGTCAGCCTAGGTAGGCGCCTCCGCCCGAGCAGGGGCAGGAAGTGTCCTCCAGTTGACCCTCCGGGCAAATCCTTTATCGCTGATGGCCTACTCCTCACCCATGGTCAAGAGGTGGATGGGGGCCGAGGTCCTAGTCGCGACCCTCTTGGTCGGGGCTTTCTTCCTGGCGCCTGTGGTGGCGTACACCAAGTCGTTCGCCCTTCCTGACGCCATCGAACCGGAAGCAAACCATGTCTGCTCAGAGCAGGTATTCGGGACCCCCTCGCCTCCTGCGGCCGTAGTGTCCATCTTCCCGGGCAATACAACTTTGGAGGCCGAATGGACTGCTTTCAACAACTGCGTGTTCCAGGACCTGTACCCGCCATACAACCTGACTGAGTACGCTACTCTGGCGTACAAGCTGTTCGGCGTCGGCCCCAATCCTTTCCCGGCCCGGTATTTCTTCTCGCAGGGGAACTATTCCGGGCTTGTTTACTTTGACGGGGAGAAGATTACCGCGGCCTACGAGTTCTTTCTTCAGAACGTCACTTTGGACACGGGCAAGACCTTTGAGTTGCTGAACGCCTCCATGGTGCTCACAGGGTACGGCGATATCGAATTCACCGCGTCCGTGAAGAACATAGACACATCACCCATCCAACAGCTCTTCGTCGGAACGTCAGGTTTACCAGGGCCGTACAGCCTTGAAAATACCAGCAGGGCCGGATTGACCTGGACGCTTGTGCCACCCCTAGGGGTCTGTAGCTCCTATCTCCAACCCGGAGCGACATGCACGGCGTCCTACGAGGTCCTGGCCACAAACTCGACCCAGTATCACTATTTCGTGTACGTCGAGGGGTACGCGGGGGGGAGGCCGTTCTTCTACCGGGAGGAGCTGCGGCAACCCGCCCCGCAAGCCGGGCTGGGCAAGGACTGGGTGAGCGTCTTCATTGGTCGGATTAACGGTGAAAGGCAGGGTCTATCTCTGACAGAAAACGCCACTCTCGACAGATTCGCTGCCGAGAGGTTCGCGACGGCGTCCTCGAACCCGCAGATTTCAGACTATGGATACGCTACTGACATGACTTCGTTCTTCGGGGCCGGAGCATCCACCTCCGGGGTGACTGAGCTCCTACTCTATCCAGGGGTTTCCGCCCCCTACTCCTACGCCTCCGACCTTGAAGGCATGGCCCCGAGGCACTTCGCCGCACTAATGAACTCCAATTACACCCAGTACGGCTATTATATCGGCAGGGCGCCTTACTACTTGATTTCCGCGAGCTGCCCAGTCCAGGAAATTCCTTCTGCGAACATCAATGTCACTCAGTACTTCGAAGGGCACGGGTGTACGGTAACGCCAGTCCCGGATGTAGACTGGCTCGTCATGATCTTAGCTCCCTAAGTGGTTCCGCCTATCTCTTCAGCCACGTAACGAGCCTAGAGGCTTCCTGACTCTGCCAGCTTGGTAGCGCAGTGCCTCGCCCCGCGCTCTGCGTCAAGTGCCGAGCTCGCAGACTCTGGCATAGAAAGAAAACGAAACGACTGCGAATCCCAGATTTTGCTTATGAGTAAAGGAGAGAGGGAGTCCAGTCATGAGCGAAACAGGCACGGGCCTGAATGTAAGGCGCCCTTGAATATTGAGAGGCGCCCTGGCCGGGATTTTCGTCGTTGCGATTTCGAACCCGGGTCGCTGCCGTTCTGCCAATCCGCGGCTTGTTGACAGGGCAGCATACTGACCTTCGTACAGGGTTGACCCTCTATACGACCAGGGCACCTGCGCGTGCCGCAATCTTTGGGGGTTTTAAGCTTCATATCTTCATGTAGAAGTTCTCCGGATGGTCGAGAGGTCTGGACTGATGCTTGTGCGACTTCCCACATCTCTCGATGCGGCGTCTGTACTTCTTTGGACTGATTAGTTTCCAGCACTTTGGCAGGTTGGCACAGCTCGAGCGGAGTTCTCGAGACAGATACACATTTTTCCCGGATGACAAAACCCGGCACCCAGGATGAACGAACCCAAAAGGTGTGGATGGGCAAACGTACAGGATTCGCTTTACGTGGAGTATCACGACAGAGAGTGGGGGGTCCCTGTCCACGATGACAGGACCATTTTCGAATTCTTGGTGCTGGAGGGCGCCCAGGCGGGGCTGAGCTGGGGGACAATTCTCAGGAAGCGAGAGAACTTCAGGCGAGCCTTCTCTGAGTTCGACCCGGTCAAGGTTGCCAGCTTCGACGGCCAGACCGTACGGAGGCTCCTCCAGAACCCGGGCATTATTAGGAACGGACTGAAGGTCAACTCTGCCATTCAGAACGCGAAGGCCTTCCTCGAAGTGCAGAGGGAGTTCGGGAGCTTTGACTCCTACATCTGGGCCTTCGTGGGAGGAAGGCCTAAAGTGAACAGGTGGAAGAGACTGAGGGAAATCCCGGCAGCCACTCCCGAGTCAGAGG
Organism: uncultured Nitrosopumilales archaeon; assembly: GCA_964413565.1. Classification (GTDB taxonomy): domain Archaea; phylum Thermoproteota; class Nitrososphaeria; order Nitrososphaerales; family Gagatemarchaeaceae; genus UBA183. The sequence continues at coordinate 3,655 of CAYPSJ010000017.1, forward strand.
CAATGAGCAAGGACCTAATTCGCCGAGGCTTCAGGTTCGTCGGGCCCACCATCTGTTATGCGCACATGCAGGCCACTGGAATGGTGAACGACCACCTTGTATCTTGCTTTCGGTTCGGAGAGATTGCGACGCTTTAGTTCTGAATCAACCCTAGATCCTTCAGCCCCTTTACCGTCCTGCCCACGATTGCCCCCTCCAAAGGAAGAAATGGAGCTCGGGGTGCGCCACAATCAATGCCCCGTTCACGGAGGATCGCATAATAGGATGCGATGGGGCTGGGCCTGGTCAGTTCCTTCACCTTCAGTACCGTCATCTGGGCTGCCATGGCTGCCCCGTGATTCCCCTTCGTTTCTGCCGCGACCATGGACTTGAACAGCTCTGGGAGTGCGCTTGCTCCGCCTGAAACCAGGCCGTCGGCGCCGGCCATTATCGCGAACAGGCCGTACTCCTCGGTGCCATTCATCACCACAAAGTCTTCGGGGACCGCTCCAATCAAGTCTTCAAGTTGCAGGAGGTTTTGGGACGAGTCCTTGATCCCTTGGATGGTTCCATCCCTCGCCATCAGTGCAACCGTTGCGGGCAGGAGATTGTTCCCCGTGAATTGGGGGATGTTGTAGGCTAGCAGAGGGATGCTGACTGCACTCTTGATTGCCTCGAAGTGCTTGAAGACCGCCTTGTCCCCGGGCTTGTAATAGAACGGCGTCAGGCTGGCGACGGCGATTGCTCCTATCTTCTCAGCATGCTTCGCCAGCTCGATCGTTGATCCAGTGTCGGCGCACCCCACTTGGACCACCACAGGCACCTTCCCTCGGGCAACCTTGATCACCGTTTCCGCCACCAGCTTCCTCTCTGGGAGGCTCAGCATCGGTCCCAGGCCGGTGCTACCGCATGGGTAGATACCGTCCACCCCTTTGGAGATCTGGAACCTGACAAGCTCAGCAAGGCGGTCGGCGTCGACCCCACCTTTGCTGTCAAAGGGGGTGATGAGCGCAGTGAACAGCCCGCCTACCTTGGAAGCCTTTTTCCTGACCAATTCGAGTGGCCTCCTTACACGGAGCGTCTTATCTCTGCCGCTATGCACTCCCTCGAATCCTATCGAGAGCGTCCTCGGTGGCCTTCCCTATCTTCGCCCCCAGCTCCTCGAACCTCTTCTCCTCCCCCTCCTTCAGGTCCGCGCCAACTATTTTGCCGCCGTCCTTCCGTGAGGTCACAATCGCCGATTGTCTCTCGGCAATCATGTGAAGGCCCCCATCATCGAGAGCATGCTCGATGTACTTAGCGGCGCTTCCGGATACCCGGGAGTCGAGCTTGGTGTCGAATGCGAACCCGAACCTGCCCTCCATGTCAATGCCACCCATAGCCTTCAGGAATTCCTTCACCTCCCTCGTTGCAGTGAACACCTCAGTGGGTCCGCCCAGGCAGATGAGGTCGTAACCCTGCAACGATCCAAGGGTGACGTCGCTGGTTTGGGTGCAAACCGTCTCCATCCCGGCCTCTTTCAGTCCGCGTTCGAAGGCTCGGGCCACGATTTCCGTTGTGCCGAACCTTGTGGCGTACAGGACTGCCGCTGTCCTCTTCCTCCTATTCCCGATGGTCGACATCAAGTACTGAGATTGGATTCGAAATAAAAGACGTGGCGACGATTCCCAAGTCTGAGAAGCCCTGAAGGGGTGCCTGTGTTCCTCGACTACAGTGGGACCGGCCCACCCATCTCGGAAATCTGTAATAGCTGTCCCCTCTGCTAGCGAGTCTTGATGCAGGCGGCGCTGTTCATTGGCCCAGTGGTAATCGTAGCGGTCCTAGTCGTTTACGTGGCAGCGACGCACACGAGTCACCATTACACCTCGATGCTGACAAGCTCGCGTTGGGGGCGAACCTTTGCATACGACTGGGTCCCTCTAGCATCATCCTCGGCATTCCGGTTGGGCGCAGAACGCTACCTCCAGTGCACTCTGTGCAATGAATGGTCGACCTTTGACATTCGAAAGATAAGAGTCGCATCGGAGAAAGCGGCAGCTCCAAAGGAATGAATCCAATCCTGAGCGAATCTTATCGATCAGCCAGCCTTGCTTCTTACGCCTACCACTGCCTGCTACGAGCGGCCTGCCGCACAGACTCGACTATCTGTGCGTAGCCGGTGCACCTGCAGATGTTCCCAGAAATTCCCTTCCTGATCTCCTCCTCTGTCGGGTGACGATTCTCCTTTAGCAGTGCGTAGGCAGACATCAACATCCCCGGGGTGCAGAAACCGCACTGAAGCCCGTGCTTTGCGAGGAAGGCAGCCTGAACCGGGTGAAGTCTGCCTCCGTTGGATAGACCTTCCACCGTTAGTATTTCCCTGCCGTCCGCTTGGACGGCGAGGACTGTGCATGCTTTCACCACCTTCCCATCCATCAGGACCGCGCACGCGCTACAGTTTGAGGTATCGCAGCCGACGTGGGTACCGGTGAGCCCCAGGTCCTCCCTGATGAAATGGACCAGGAGAAGACGTGGCTCCACCTCGGCCTCCTTCTTGACACCATTAACAGTCATGGCTATCGGGATTCTTCCGGCCAACCTAGGAGGCACCCCTGGCCCTCTCGCACGCCTTCCCGAACGCCCTGCTCACGAGAAAGGCGACGATCTTTCTCTTGTAGTCAGATGTGCCTCGTATGTCCGTTGAAGGATTGGACTCATCTGCAGCGAGCCGGGCGAGTTCCTGAACAGCCGCCCTGTCGAACGGCGTCTTCCCCCTCACCCAATCTTCCGCCTTTCTTGCCTTGATGGCAGTCAGGCCGACTGCCGTAAGGCCGACCCCAATTTCCTCGCATTCCCCCCCTTTTGCCAGCCTCACTTGGACCGCCGCTCCGGCGGTTGCGAAGTCAGCCACTTTTTGCTCCAGCTTGAGGTAGCAGCCACCGCTCCTTGGCCGGCGCCTGGGAACACGGATTTCCGTCAGAATCTCGTTGTGATTCAGCGCGACCGTGAAAGCGTCCAAAAAGAAATCTTGTGCGTTGACTGTCCTTTCGCCGGCCGGCCCGGCGGCTATGAATTCTGCACCGAGGGCGAGCATGACAGCGGGCATGTCGTTGTTCGGATCTCCGTGGGAGACGTTACCACCCACTGTGCCAAGATTCCTGACAAGCGGGTCTCCGATGACCCCAGAAGCGTCGTGTATTGCGGGGTAACCCTCTCTGATCAGGGTCGACGCTTCGACTTCGGCCATGCGAGTCAGTGCCCCGATTTTGAGAAACTCCTCTGACTCCTCGATATGGTTCAGGCCTGGTATCCTGTTGATGTCAACGAGGAAGGAAGGAGAAGCAAGCCTGAGCTTCAGAAGCGGGATAAGGCTCTGTCCTCCCGCGATCACCTTGGCCCCTTCACCTCGGCTTTCAAGTAGGTCGATGGCCTCCGACAGGCTCTTCGGGGAAGCGTACTCGAAGGAAGGTGGTATCAACGGCGCGATATTCTCCGTTTCTCTGTTTATATTGTTGTGGAGGCAGATCGTCGGAAAATGCATTTCGAAGGCCAACTTGACGCTCGTGCTACAGAGTCACGCCTGTACGCCCTCGTCACAGACCCCAGGGAGGTCGCAGGCTGCATGCCTGGGCTGCAGAAGGTCGATGTCAAGTCGCCTGACGAGTTCGATGCAGTGGTCAGGGCGGGCGTGTCCTTCATCAGAGATGATTTTACGTTGCACTTCAGGTCAACAGGTAAGGAGCCTACGACAGGAGTCAAGTTTACAGTCCATGGAACGGGGCTCGGAAGTGCCGTGGACATGGAAATCGTCGTGGCGATATCCGCCCGGAGGGACGGCGGAGCCTCTATGAAGTGGCAGGCAGACGCGAAGGTGAACGGGAAGATCGCCTCTCTCGGGCAAGGGCTCATGGAAGCCCAGGCAGAGAAAATCATAAGGGGGTTCTTCGACTGCTTCCGGCAGAAACTCGAACGTCCCTAGTTGCTGACCTGAGGTGGGGGAACAACCCAGAGCCGCTCGTTCTCGATCGGCAGGTTAGCAAGCTTCTTCCCAAGAGCATGCTCGAGGGCTCGGACCGCAGCGGGTGGGACTCCGATGGTCGCGCTCTCTCCCACCCCCTTCGCCCCGTGCGGAAGAGAAGACCTGTGGTGCGCCGTCATAACGACGAACCTTGGCATCTCGGTTGAGTGGGGGACCCCTGAATCTGCGAGCGTGGCGGTCAGGAGCTGTCCGTCTTCGCTGTAGGCCGCCCTCTCGTAAAGAACTTCGCCGAGGGCCTGGGCCGACCCGCCGATGATTTGGCTCCTCACCATGCTCGGATTCAGTACCTTCCCACAATCGTAATAGGAGACGACCTCGTCCACGGACGCCATTCCCATCTCGTTGACCTTGGCGGTGACCAAGTTGGCACCGAACGAGTTCAGGGGGACCTCCGTCTCGAAGTGGACTTCCGCTTCATACTCTCCTTCGAGAAGGGCTGCCACAGAGTACCTGCGTCCGAGCTTCTTCTTCGCTTGCGCCTTCAACCTCTGGCATGCTTCGACTATCGCGCCTCCCCCGAGCATCGCAGTCCTGCTCCCCCAGCTTCCCACGCCTCCAGAGAGTACGCTCGTGTCCGCGTGCTCATAGTCGACGAGCCTTTCGCTCACGCCGAGTTCCTCTTTGACAAGCCGTTTGGCGAAGACATCATGCCCTTGGCCTGAGGGGTTGCCTCCCGCCCAGACCTTCACTCTCCTCCCACGGACAGCCACCTTCGCGGACTCCCCGCCTTGAGCCGCCGGGACCAATACGAAGCACGACAGGCCAACTTTCTCCTTTCTCCTTCTCTTTGAATACCCGAGGGCAGAGAACGCTTCCCTTAGGAAAGGCTTCGATGCGGGAATACTCAGCCCTAATGGAGACTCATTGGGGCGGGTTGCTGCGTTCCTAAGCCTGACTTCGGCCTGATCTAACCCTGTTTCGTCGGCGAGCCTGTCCATCATCCTTTCCATGAAATAGGCCGCTTCTGGCCTCCCGGCTCCCCTGTAGGGGCCCATGACGACCTTGTTCGTCAAGACACCTCTGACGTTGGCGCGTGCTTTCGGGATGGCGTATGGACCAGTAAACTGGAATGCTATCCACCAGGGGGTCCACATAACGCCTCCAGTCGGGTAGGCTCCCCCGTCCACGAGGAGGTCAGCCTTTAACCCCTTGACCCTCCCCTGACGGTCGGAGTAGAGCCTCATCTTCGCACGGGAGCCGCGCCCCTGATCGGTCGCCATCAGGTGCTCGTACCTGCTTTCAATCCATTTGATTGGACGTTTCGTCTTCATCGCTGCATATGCTGCGACGAGATACTCGGGGTAGATTCCTCCCTTCGATCCGAAGGCGCCCCCGGTGTCCATCTGGACGACCCTCACCTGGTCCCCCTTCAGGCCGAGAGACTGTTCGAGTCCCTCCTTCCAGGAAAACACTGACTGGGTGGAGGCGTACACCGTCAGAACCGAGCCGTCGTAGGCTGCCACCAGCCCCCTCGGTTCTAGAGGGTTGGGGACGACTCTCGCCATGCAGAGAGTCTCTTCGACCTCGATGGGAGTGTTGATTGTGAAATCCTCACCTAGAGTGCTTTCTGAAGCGACATTGCTTGACATGGCCGGATGGATGGGCTCCGCCGTGACCGCCTGCTCCGGGTCCATCACTGGCTTCAGGGGCTCGTATTGGACGTCTACCTCCTCTGCCTTGTCTTCAGCATCATAACTGTCCTTCCCCAGAACGGCGGCCACCGGTTGCCCCACGTAGTTCACGAATTCAGTTGCAAGGGCCGGGAACGGGACTGTCGCATCTCCTCCTGCGTCTTCGCCGACTGCAGCCATGTCAGCCTTGAAATCGTGCCCCGTTATGCCTCCACTTACAGAGAGGACTCGGGCCCGGGCGTATGGGCTTCTGACGATGTGAAGGTGCAGCATCCCCACCATTTTGATGTCGTCGACGTACCTTCCGGCACCGAGGACGAAACGCCTGTCCTGTTCTGTGTCTTGACGCTTCTCTGATTCTGTGGTCAACGGAAGCTCACCGGGGTGGGCGGCGCGTCCAAGATAAGCCTTCGATGGGCAGAGGCTCTGCCGCTCACCCCCGCCAACGATACTGATTGTCTCGGGAAAGACTGCGCCGGGCCCAAGCGATTTATTCGGGGAAGAGAGGCCGGTGCATGCGTGGCTCCTTGGATGATGACCGTATCGCGGTAGGCGCATTGCATATTTAGGCTCGGGCAGCCGCCTTGGATTGAGATGGCGTCAGAAGAACTGATTCGGAGGCTGGCATCAGATGTAGACAGCGATGCCCAGGCAATCCAGGACTTCTTTGTTCGGATGCTGCGAATTAATGCCGTGAACCCAAGGATGGGTGGGCCGGGAGAAAGGGAGAGAGCCGACTTCTTGGAGTCCTTCCTGAAGGATAATGGATTCGCGGTAGCGAGGGTGGACGTCGAGGATTCTGGGGCTCCGGGAGGCATACGACCAAACCTGTCAGCGATGCTGGAAGGAAAGGACGGGAAACGCAACCTCTGGTACATCTCTCACATGGACACCGTTCCCGAGGGAAGCAGGGACCTCTGGAAGACAGACCCTTTCGAGCCCACGATTAGGGACGGGAAGATTTTCGCCAGAGGCGCCGAGGACGACGGTCAGTCTCTAGTGGCCTCTCTCTTCGCTCTTCTGGCTCTGAAGAAGCTCGAGGTGCCGCTTCCATACAACGTCGGCGTGTGGTTCGTGGCTGACGAGGAGTTCGCCAGCAACTATGGAATCAAGCAGCTGCTGAGACGCCGCCTCTTCAAGGAAAGCGACCTCGTTGTTGTGCCGGATTCGGGCTCGCCACGGGGGACAGACATCGAGATAGCAGAGAAGAGCCTACTCTGGATGAAGGTCACAACGAAGGGGAAGCAGGTACACGCAAGCCTGCCAGCCAAGGGGCTCAACGCGCACAGAATCGGTATGCGACTGGCCATAGAGCTTGATGACATGCTCAGATCCAAGTATAGGAAGCAGAACAAACTCTTCGACTATCCGGTCTCTTCCTTCGAGCCGACGAAGAAGGAGGCGAACGTGGGGAACGTGAACACCATTCCAGGATTGGACGTGCTCTACTTCGACTGCAGGGTCCTGCCGGTATACAGCCTTGATGATGTGGAAGCGGACGTCAAGAAGATCATCAGGCAGTATGAAAAGAGATATCATGCCACGATAAAGTTCGAGGAGATAGAGAAGGAGCCCGCTGGCCCGGCAACGGCTGAAGATAGCGAAGTTGCAATTCTCCTCAACAGGGCTGTCTCGAAAATCTCTAGAGTGAAACCCCGGTTCGTAGGCATCGGAGGGCAGACGGTGGGTAACCTGTTCAGGAGACAGGGAGTACCGACGGCCGTGTGGAGTACAATCGACGACGTCCCCCACGAACCGAACGAATATTCCAAGGTCGCTAACCTAATCAACGACACAAAGGTGTTCGCGGCGGCTCCCCTCCTCGGCTCAACGTGATGCAGCGTTGGAGCCAGTTACTCACAGCGCCAAGGGGCCGCTCGGGCGGATTCCGCCGACAGGAGTCTGATCCCACTTCACTTTTCGGGGGCAGGCACTTCCTTGAGGTTGGCTACCTTTCTGGCGAGCTTGATGTTGGCCTCGATCTCTGCCGCGGCGTTAATCATAAGCCTCGCACCGTCAGGAGAGCCCCCGCCGTGCATGCAGCCTGGAACCCCTTCGCCAATTGTCAGCCACTCTATCAGCCTTGCAGCTTTAGCACGTGTCTCACCATCGGTCCCAGCCTTCAGATACTTCTGAAGGAGTTCACCGTAGATTGGGGAGTTGATGTCCTGCGATGACGGGAGGCAACCTGTCTCCGCAATCCCCCCTGCGATGTCCTGGGCTAACCTCTTCGTCTCGTATGGTAACGTGGCCACGTGAACCTTGTTGACGTTCGCCAGCTTGGAGTCCGGAATCCACACTCCTGACGGATGGAGCTTGCCCATGACCGAAGCGGCGATGCCCATGCCGAAGGTGGTCTCGTTGTTGACTGTCATCTGGACAAGCTTGTCCCTGAAGATCTTCTCGGACAGTCCGTTGGCCCTTGCCATCAGCGCAGCCGCCCCCACCATCACGTCTCCCTGTCCAGCAACGCACCCCCCTATTGCAGACCTGTAAGGGGCGATGAAGTTGAGCACTGCTCTGAGGGAGTACTTCCACTCCCCCGCCATGAAGACCCTCTCCCTGGGAACACGAACGTCCTGGAACAGGAGATACCCCTGCGTAATCCCGCCCAGCTCAACAGGGTTGTCGAAGCCCGATTCCATGTCTCGACCGTCTGACGGGTGCCTCGCCTCGACGACGGTGAGCCCTTGGATGTCTCTTGGAATGACGAATGAAATCGCATATTCGCTCTCCCCTTCTTTGTACCCAGTTCCGGGGAGAACGAAGACCTCGTTGGCTTCAGCCGCCCCTGCAATCATTACCTTCGCCCCCCTGACCACGATCCCTCCATCTGCATCTTTTGCTATCATCCTGAGAGACGTGTCCGGATCTTTCTGCTCGGGTGGCCTCTTCGACCTGTCCCCCTTCGGGTCCGTAAGCGCCCCCGCCAGAGCAATGTCCTCCTGCTGAGCATTCGAGAGCCACTTCCTAATCTTCGAGTGGTAGTCGGTCCCCAGCTCGTGGTCCATGTCGTAGGTCGCAGCCCACATGGAGTTGATGGCGTTGAAACCTACGCACCGTCCTCCTGTGCAGGTGCCAGTGAGGTTGAACATGAGCCTCTTCATCCGAACGTTCATGATCATGTCGTCCGATGAGCCGATGACAGACAAGTAACGGGAGACCCTCTCTCCCGTGAGAGAAGAAATCGTCGTCAGGACGCTCATGTGCTCCCCCTTCTGCGCGGCGTCGAAGATCTGGGCGTGCCCTTCCACGGCCCTCCTCGTTGCCGGGTGGGTGGTAACATCCTCTATCAGCTCGCCAAACTTGTAGACATTCGGCCTCATCCTTCTCAGGCTCTCCTTGTATTCCCTGGCTGTCCGCATCAGGACACCTGTTAGGGAAAGCTCCTATTCGTGCGATTTCCCTAATGCTAAGAACGCTTTGACTACTCTTGAGGGGAGGGAGCGAGCGAGTTGAAGGCGGCAGTCTTCCGCGATTATTCCCAAGACCCGACGAAGGTCGTCAGGATAGAGGACGTCGAGATGCCCAAACCAGGGGCGGACGAAGTGGTCCTCCGGATCGAGGCTGCGTCGTACAACTACAACGATCTGTGGGCGATCAGGGGGGAACCAACCAAGGTACCTCTCCCCCACATCTCCGGGAGCGACGCTGCGGGTGAAATAACCGAAGCGGGGGAGAACGTGAGGAAGCTGAAGGTGGGGGACAGGGTTGTCTCGCACTCGAACATGAGCTGTCGCACCTGCGAGATGTGCGCTTCAGGAAGGGAGTTCGATTGTCCTGAGCGGAAGATCTGGGGTTTCGAGTCGGGACCGCTGTGGGGCGGCTTCGCACAGTACACGCACCTCCCTGAGGTCAATGTGGTAAAACTGCATGACAACGTCTCCTTCAACGACGCTGCAGCGGCATCGATGGCGGGCATGACGGCTTGGCACGCCCTCGTGGGAAGAGCAGGGATACGCCCAGGCCAGACTGTACTAATCATGGGGGGAAGAAGCGGGGTGGGCACCCTGGGTATTCAGATTGCGAAGTTGTACGGCTGCGACGTTGTCACGACCGTTGGTAGCGACGACCAGGAGGAGAGGTGCAGGGCGCTGGGTGCGGACTTCGTCGTCAACCACAGGAAGGAGGACTGGTTCCAGAAGGTCAGAGAGTACACGAAGAAGAAAGGGGTGGACGTCATTTTCGAGCACATCGGGAAGACGCACTTCCCTCAGGAGGTAGGGCTACTGAGGATGGGAGGGACACTGGTGACCAGCGGGGCGACAACGGGATACGATAGCAAGATAGACCTAAGGTTCCTGTTTTACAAAGGCACCAACCTGATGGGGGCCACGCAGGGGACTGCAGCCGAAACGCAAGCTCTGATGCGTTGGGTGAGCAGGGGGAAAGTCAGGGCAGTAGTCGATTCTGTACTCCCCTTTTCCAACGTGGTCGAGGGGCACGTCAAGATGCTACGCGGCGAGCAGTTCGGGAAGATTCTGACAACTCCCCAGAAGCTCTAGCCAAGGAAGTTCGAACAAGGCATTATCGGGATCAGAGCCCGCTCACGGGGGAGGCCTTAATTGCGGAATTGAGCCGCCATGCCTGCTCTTGCAGAACATCGACCCCGTATTCATAGTTCAACCGGTTGTCGTGATCGTTGTCTGCACCCTCCTGCTCTTGTATTGGCGCAGACGACGAAGATTCGACCTGGCTGTTCTGGGCTACTCCTTCGTTGCTTATGCTGTCGCCATTGCGATGAAGTACGCCGTCCAGCTCCCTACAATTGACACTGTGACCAACTACTTTGGGCAGCAGAGCATCGGGCTCGGAGTCTACTACGGGGCACAGACCGCGTTCTTCGAGGTGGGTATGGCCTATTTGGTGGCGTCATATGCCATAAGGAGCAGAAAGCTTGGGATGAAGGACGCAGAAGGCTATGGCGCGGGACTAGCCTTCTGGGAGAACGCAGTTCTTCTTGGGGTCCTTCCACTAATCAACTACATTGCATACTACGCCATCCTCTCGTCAAACTCGTCTCTTTCACAGACCGTCTACGACTTGCTGAGGCAGAATTCCCCCGGACTCTTCGACCCATTGTCTCAGGCCCTTGCCTCGATAGCACTTGGCACTCTCGAGCGTTTTTCCTCGATATTGATCCACCTCGCCTGGGGATATCTCTGCGTGATGGCCGTGGCGTACGGCAAGCGGCACCTATTCATTATTGCTCTCCCAATGGGATTCGTCGATTTTCTGGTACCTTTCGCCAACTCGATTGGGATTGTTGTCTTCGAGGGAGTAGTTTTCACCATTGGCGTTGTCGCAGTGCTTGTCGCATGGCAGGCGGTCGAACATGTCCGTGTAGAGGCAGAGAGAAACTCCCTCAATGCTGCCAAGCGTGAAAGCCCAACACCATCCAGCATCTGAACGACGTCGCAGCAGCTGCAAAACAGGACTAGGTCCGCCCCTAACCACAGGAGTCCACCGGCGGTTCGAATCAGGCAGTTCTTCCTTGCCTCCCCGCTGGTCTTGGATATCAGGCAGCAGAGCATCCTCACGGTCGTGGTCTTGCCCGCTCCATTCGGCCCGAGGAACCCGAAGACTTCCCCCTCGCTCACGTTGAACGACACGGAATCGACGGCGACCAGGTTCCGAACTTTTTGGCGAGGTCTTTGGTCTCTATCATACAAGACCGCCGCTCAGAGAGAGTGGAAGGCCGGAGACCACCATCAAAGGTTCTTTCCGTCGGAGGTCTTATATCAAAAGCAGGATGAAGGCGGTCAAGGAATCTATTCCGTATCTGGATTGTTTTTAGGGGTGCTCACTGCATTTCTTTTAGGGCTTCTTGGTTGAGATAGTATCTTCCATTGATTTCCATGAATACCCTGGTCTTGCCCTGACGCCGATTCATGATTCTTACGAAAATCCTTGACAGACCGAGCTCATCCGCGGTTAAGGCTGTTTCAGGGCTGATGGCCCCCTTTTCTTGGAAAGTCCTGATGATCTGTCTCATTCTTGGCCCGCCGAAGCCTTCCAGTTCAAGCACCTCTTGTCCGGGGGGAGGCTGGGGTCCAGGTTGCGTAGCAGCGGGAGCTACGCCCTCCTGAGGAGGTGTGGTGAACCCAGCTTGAGGTTGCTGCATCCCGAGACTTGGCGGGGCCATCACGCCTGCCTCAGTACTCGGAGCAGCTGGAGGCGCGCTTTCTCCTATGCTCCCCTGTGCCCCAGGTCCAGTCCGGTCGAGTCTCGCGGTGTACTCTGTTTTCTTCTTGACCTTGATAACTACGGGAGCCGGAGCGATGTACCCCGAAGACGTAATCGCGATGGTGTACTCCCCCTCGTCAACGCCACCGAATTTCGCTTTCCCATCTCTGTTAGTGATACCTGACAGGTTCTCCGGCCCCTTGGCCGTAACAGCGGCTCCACGGATTGGCGACTGCGTTCGCGAGTCGAGAACTCTGACAGTAAAGCCCCGTCTACGATACCATAGGATGATAAAGAAGAACAGAGCGGCGAATAGTATTATGATCACCCAGACAAACCATGGAAGACCTGCGGGGGCGGGCGCGGGACCGGGCTGCGTGGAAGTGGTCAGTGTCGAAGTGATCAGTGTCGTTGCTACCGGAGTCAGGAAGACTGACTTCCAATAGGCCTGATTGGGGCCAGGATGTGCAACGGGTGCGCCTTCGCCCTGTTCCATTATGACGTAGAAGGGGCCCGTCCCAACATGAGCGGTGTCCTGACCTAGGACCTGACCTCCTAGGCTAATGACATACTGGGCACTTCCTGAGGCGTCGACGGAGATTTCAAGCGTGTAGGTCACATTCGTACTCGGCGTCGGGTAGAGTTTCGCTTGGTGCGGCCAAGCAGTTCCATTACCGACCTTTGCGTCCATGCCATAGTAGCATTGGTTAGGAGGGATGGCGGAGTTGGCCGGGACACCGCAGACCGACGTATCGTTGCAGTCACCTAGGTGGCTGCAGTTCGTCGGGTTCAGATTGCCATACATCAGCACGCCTCTACTCGCGTTTGCAGTGGATATGGCGAAGCCGAACGTGTGTCCATTCGAGACTGTTCCCTCTACAGTGGCACTCACGGTAAATGGCGGCGTGAAGTTTTGGATGCTCTGGATTGTGCCGACCTCCTGACTCTTGTTGATCTGGGCGATTTCCATACCCGCCGAGGAGAAGCTCGGCACCAGAGTGATGATGTTGAATCCCACATCCATCGGCCCGAACACCGTGCCCACCGGTCCGTTGATTTGCCACAGGCTCGAATTGAGACCCGTGTCGTGGGTGAAGTCGTCGTACAGCAACGAGTTGGGTGGAGCGTTCGAAGCCGCACGGGCGGGATATGCTGTTACGACCATTGATGCAAAGGCGGAGACAGTCAGTATCAGGAGTGTCAAAACGGCTGCAGTCCGTTGCGACCATAGCCGCCGAGACAAATTCCCGACGAAGCGGACAAGGTCCAGATTACTTACGGCGTGTCCCTAATCTCGCGGAGTCGCGCATCTGTATCCGTCCTGCCAAATGGCTCCGTCACTCTCTGAGGAAAGTAGGAGGAGAAACATGAAGAAGAGCACCACCGTCGAGCCAGCAAGGACGTAGCCTCCGCTCGGATCCTTACCGGCTCCCCCCAACCTCCCCACGTAGGAGATGAGCGCGAACGCCACGAGGTCGACTGCTAGCAGGAGCGCGTACTCGGTTTCGCTCTTTGGGCCCAGACCATCAAGACCATTGAGCCGTGCTGTCCATGACAGTTTCCATTTCAAGCCCAACTTGTCCAAGACTGATACATTCGGGCGGAGTTCGGCTCTTGGAAATCCAAATCATCCAAATCGAAGACCTTTCGCTGTGAAGAAGCAGATTTACGCTGCACCGCCGACGCGAACTTGGTTCTCCTTCTCCCGGCGAACGGGCCCGTCGTCGCGCCGCCGCCACCTGAGTACGGACCGAAGCAGGTTGCTATGTTGAGTGTATTCGTGATTAATGTACTCCATCAAGAGAAAGAAGCTCGTTTCGAACTGCTGCTTATCGTCGTTCTTGAACTTGAACAAGGGCAGGCTCCTGTGCGGTTCCTGCCACGCCGCATCGAAAGCCTTCAGAGGAGAGAGCTTTCCAGTGGCCCTTGCTCGGTCCAGGAGGATTTTCCGGTCTACGTCCATCACCACGATAAGGTGCCTGCTGCGCCGGCCCTCGCTCAAGAAGAACTCTCTTGTCATGTGCCTCGGAGCGGTGGAGTCGATAATCACGGAGTGATCGTAGCTTAGCGCGCTCTTGCGAAGGTTCGACATGGTAGCGTACACGAGGTCTTCGTCGTGAATTGGCGCGAGGTCGTCGAACAGCATCAATCGGAGTTCATCGGGATTGATTCTTACAGACCCTGCTATGTTCTTGAGCAGGCGCCGTGCAAGCTTGCTCTTCCCAGAAGTGGGCGGACCGATCACGAGAATTGTCCAGATAGGAGCCGTTGTGCTTTCTACCTCGCCTTGCGACTTCCCTCAAAAAACGGGTCGCGATAAGTTTCGCTGTTTGGGCGCCGCATCCCAAACGGGGGGTGGCAGCTCTAAGAGTTCTTGCTTAGCCGAGTCGTTGGCTGTTCGGCAATTTAGTCCCGGCTGATGGGATCCCAGATAGCTAGAACCAGACCCCGGCGGCCTAACGGGGTTCATTCCGAGCTATTTCTCGCAGGCCTGACGGGGCTCGCTGCCGTACAGGTTCGATACGCTTGTACGCAGCAAGAATTCCCCGAGCAAGAGACCCAAGAGAGGCCGAAGGGTACCACCGGTATTCCTGAGCGGTATTTACGGCACATACACAGTTCTCTTTGCAGCCAACGGTCTATGGGGTTTATGGTGTGGGGGACAACTGACTTTGGCCATGAGCAGGCGGTATGGGAACTTCATAGATGGTCGTGAAGACTTCGAAGGCGAAGAGGTCACACTGCGAAGTCCGGCAGATGGCGCTTCAATCGCAAGGGTGGTTTACGCCGACTCCGGCAAGGCCAAGGAGGCAATAGATGCAGCCGCGGAGGCCTTCGACAGGTGGTCTGGGACTAGCCTCCACGAGAGACAAGGGCTTCTGCTGAAGCTGGCCGAGAGGGTCCAGTCCAGGGCAGACGACTACTCTTCCTTGGAGTCGGCCAACACTGGAAAGACGATCAGGCAGAGCACTCTAGCAGACATTCCCATGGGAATCGAAGGCTTGACTTACTTCGCAACCACAAACGAGTTTCCGTCCTCCAGAGAGATAGAACATCCAGACTTTCCGGGCACGAGAGGAATCGTCCAGTATGCGCCTCTCGGCGTTATAGGCGCCATCGCGCCTTGGAACGTCCCGTTCATTATGGCTGTGTGGAAACTCGCCCCAGCGCTCCTCACGGGGAATACGGTCGTCCTCAAGCCCTCGCACCATACTCCGCTGACGGCGCTAGAGTTGGCCAAGGACATCAAGCAAGTGGGGTTTCCCGACGGCGTTGTGAACACTCTAACGGGGTATGGCTCCACTGTGGGGCAGACCCTCGTGGCCAGCCCGAAGGTCGCCATGATTAGCTTTACCGGCTCGACGGCGACGGGCGAGAAGCTACTTTCGAGTTCCAGCGGACTGAAGAAATTCACAATGGAGCTGGGCGGCAAGTCCCCCAACATCGTGTTCGAAGACGCCGATCTAGAAAAAGCTGCCAGGGGTGTCTTGTTCGGCATCTTCCTGAACTCGGGTCAGATATGCATGTCTGGAAGCAGGCTGATGGTGCAATCGTCGATTCGGGACAAGTTCCTTGCGATGCTAAGAGAACGAATGGACAAGATGAGAGCCGGGAATCCACTCGATATGGAGACAGACATAAGTGCGATAACCACGGTTGAGCAGAAGAAAAAAATCGAGACTTTGGTCGAGGGAGGCATGAGGCAGGGTGCGCACGTCTTCTACGAGAAGCAGATCTCGGCTGCTGTCCCGGCGGGCGGTACCTACTATGCACCGACCTTGCTGACCGGAGTTTCCAATGACATGCAAATCGCCAGGGAGGAAATCTTCGGGCCGGTGCTCGTGGCGCTCGACTTCAGAGACGAAGAAGAGGCCGTGAGGCTCGCCAACGACACTGAATACGGCCTTGCCGCAGGCGTGTGGTCGAAGGACCTCGAGAGGGCGAAAAGAATCGCTGGGAGAATACAGGCCGGCACTGTATGGGTGAACGATTATCATCTCACGTCAGTTGCGGCGCCGAGGGGCGGCTTCAAGAAGAGCGGAATTGGCAGAGAGCTTGGCCTCGAAGGGATGATGGAGTTCACGCAGACGAGGCACATCTTCGTCAGCGAGCACTGCGACATGGACGAGGTGGCCTACGGGATCGTCGTTCCTGAATAGCGCGCACAAATACAGACCACGGGGCTCGGACCCAAACTGGTTCGATACCTTGTGCAGGCAGCCCTGCTAAGGTTCGCTCTAAGGATTGAGTTCAGTCTACCTCTGTCGCTTTCTAGAACAAGGATTGCCGGGAGGGTTGGTCCACCCTCCCACTGGTACCCAGACCTAGGCACTGACAACTTTTCCTAGGAGTCTCCAGCTGCCTGGAGTAGCAGAGCCCTCTGAGCTCCTACTGCGGACGCGGCATCTCTAACCAATGTCACATCAGGGCTCAAGCTTGCTGTTGACGCAGATGCTACTGGAGAATCAATTACGAGGCCCGTAGCGGACTTGTAGTGAGTTTGAGCCCTGATAATCTCGATTTGGTTGTTAGCGCTTGGAGTTGATGCTATTACGAGAGGCGTGATTGCGAGCGCTGCGACGAAGATACCAACCAGACTAATCACTGCCATGACGCGAGTCATTCCTTTCCTGTTCGAGTTCATTCTTGTTTTTCACCTCCTGCAGCTTTGTGGTTTGCAAAATTGGAAAAGACTTATGGCACAGGTAGTGCAAAACCCGTGTTGGCTGACGCAATCATGTCAGATTTAGACCGCTCCACGGGTGAGGTTGTAAGAGAAGCAATCGAACGAGACGGGTCGATAAAGATCGGTCTCGCGCGTGGTTTGATCAATGAACGCGCACTGGCAAGGTACATCCAGAAAGCAACTCACGAACGGTATACTTTCGAAGCATTGCTGAGTGCAATCAGGAGGCATCCTATCCAAGAAAGCACGAAAGCGCGGACCATGACCGGAAAGGTGATACGGAAGATCTGGCTTAAGAACGCCATTTCTGTGGTTCTTCTTCGAAACCGGGCCGAACTCCAACCGGTACTGGCGAGGTTCGCGGGCGAACTCGACCATGCCGGGGGAGACACATTCAGGATTATCGCCACAGCGAAAGCCGTGAAGCTGGAGATTGATTCCAAGAGCGCTGATGATTTTCTCGCCAGGGTTCAGAGAAGAGATCTCCTCCAGAGGTGGGATAATATGGCGGAAATCTCTGTCGAGACCTCCGAGGAATTGCGAGACACCCCAGGAGTCATCGCTTCCTTGTTCACAGAACTGGCAATGAATGGAGTGAGCGTGTTGGAACATTCCAGCGTAGACGAACCTCCGAGAATTGGAGACAAAAGCCAACGACAGGCTGAGTATATTCCATACGATATCTTCATCATAGAAGAAAGAAATGCGACGAAAGCGTACGAGGCTCTCCAAAGATTGAGGGAAGCATAGATTCTCCCTCTGTGCGAGACAAAGCTAGTTCTTAGCCTTGGCCTGGATCGCAGGAGCATCGATGCTCATATCGTGTATACCTGCTATTTTCGAATGAACTTTGGCGCGTATCCACCTCAGTCCGAAAGCTCAGGAAGCATCTAGATCTCTTTGCTCAACCGCTGGAGGGCCTGATACGCGTCAATGGCGTCCTTTTCGTCTAGGAGAAAGAAGATCTGTGAAAGGCCGGTGGCCCCTTGTGGACTGAAAATGGGACCGATGCCAGATGCTTTTAGGATGTCTACTCAATCGATCGCGAGCTCGGTCGACAACGCGCCCAGTATCCCTGGAGTGTTTATGATGTCTGACATATCCACGGCCAACTCCTCAAGATTGCTCCCCTTCAGAAGGATGTCACGCTCGACTGAATCGAGCCCCACTAGCCAGACGGGATTCATTCTGAGCTTCTTTTCCGCGGGCCTGACGGGAATCGCAACGTAAAGGTGGCATGAAAGGGACCGAATTCGAATCCGGGGCGGCGCATGCAGTTTGGTGGCACACCCTCAATCCTAGCGTTCCTTTCGCACTTCACCCTAGAGTATTCCCACACTTTGCCCCAGTAGTCGAGACCCACCACCTCCGCCTTCGGGAATCTCTTCGCCACCGGAATTGCCACCGGCCCGCTGCCGCACCCTATGTCGATGACGCGCCCGTTCCCATCCCCGTCAGGAAGGACCCCAGATTTGGTGAGCTGCTTAAGCGAGTCCGTCTAGGGGAGAAATAGCGTCATCTCGTTCAGGAAAGGGTGCAGTCCCGTGAAGCCTGGGAACGTGACCATTGGGCCCTACTGCTAACCTGTTAGTGTCTCGGGGCGGGCGCTGTGATTTAGGGATGCCCTAATGCCTTAGGGGAACCCGCCTTATACCGCTGCCACTGAATATACGGCGTGTACTACGTTACCGCAAGCGACAAGACAGTAGATAGGCATGGCGCAGTCCGCTCGCTGTGGCTGACTCTAGGCCTGGCGGCAATACTTTCCCTGTCCGGTCTCTCCGCAATTTCGCTGAGTCCGGTGGCCCATGCTGCCACTCCTCCCGCACCCTTTTACGTCTCCACAGCGGGAAGCGACACCACGGGAAATGGCTCTCTTGGTAGCCCCTTCGCGACGATATCGCACGCTGTGTCTACCGCGGTATCCGGTCAGACCGTCATAGTCGAACCTGGAACCTATAAGGAGACGGTCCTGATAACGAAGCAGCTAACGCTCAGGTCCGAGACTCTGCAGCCCTCGAGCACCACGGTCGATGCAACGGGACTGCCAGTAGGCATCGCTGTTTTGGGGGCAGGCGCATCCGGGACAGTAGTGGAGGGGATCACCGTAACTGGTGCCAACAACGAAGGGATATTCGTGCAGGACAGCAACAACGTCGTCGTTGACAACAACTTCGTCAGCAACAATGCGTTTAACGTCATTGCCGGTCTTGGCGAAGTGAAGGGTATCCAATTGACGGGCGCGTCTGAATCGACGGTCGCCGGGAATACGGTCGTGGGGAACGGATACGGCGGGATCGGTGTAACGGACGATGGCCCAACCGATGCCTCTTGGAACGCTTCTGCCGTGCCGACCTCAGGTATACCTGCGGGCACTCCCAACCCAGGGAATGCGAACCTGATTAGCGGGAACTTGGTTGAGAACAACCACCCCAACCATTGCGCCATTGTGCTTTCGTCCTACAACCCCAACGAGGGTGTATCCAACAACATCATCAGCGGGAATACCGTTGTCGACAACCAGAACGGAGTGATTGTCGCTGCCGACACCCCCAACACCATCGCGGTCAATAACACGGTGATCTACAACAACATATTGAACAACGGCGAGGGAGGGGTGATAGTGCACAGCAACGCGCCAGGTGACGTCGTGAAGGGCAACTCCATCCTCTACAACGTAATAAGCGCCAATGGGTACCTTCCGACCCTCGAAGGGGTCATCGTGGGAGGCGAGGGGAATGTCCCTGTCGATGGCACGAGCATCATAGGAAACGTCTTCCAGAATGAGGCCATCGCGGTTCAAATTGTATTGGGCACAAACACGATGGTCGGCGGCAACACCATCGGATCCACTGTCAAGCTGGCATACAACGGCACAGTCACTCAGATCAGCGCGGGCTCGGGACAGCCGTCCTCGACCGTGACGACCACAGCTTCAGCGACGGTCACCCAAACCGTTGTGAGCACGCTGACTTCGGTCGTGAGCTCGAACGCGACAGCGCCGGCCAGCTCGAACGGAGGGCTGACGTTCTCTCTCGCTCTGGTAACCGCCATAGGCACGCTTATCGTCGGCCTCATCGTAGGCATGGTTGTGAGGCCGATCAGAGAGGCGTCGGCTAGGTAATGCCGTCCTCAGGAGAGGACGGCACGAAGAAAGAAGGGCAGGAAGAAGGCAAGCATGAGAACGATGGCGAATCCCGAAGGAACTTCCTAAGGGTCGGTCTAGCGTTCGCAGTCGGCTTCGTGATTCTCGGGGTGGGAGCGATAAGCCAGTCCCTATTCGCTCCGGCCGAGCCGCTCACACCAGAGACCACGACGACAACGACAACCCAGACCGCTTCGGCTGGCCAAGAAGAGATTTCACCTTCCACTCCTGGATTTCCTGTGATCCCTGTCGCCAGACTGAGCGATCTCGAAGTGAACAAACCAGCATACTTCTACTATCCACAAACAGACACACCAAACATCCTGGTGAAACTCGGAACCAAGGCCGAAGGCGGGGTCGGTCCTGATGGAGACATAGTTGCTTACAGTCAAATCTGTCAGCACCTCGGTTGTTCGATTGGATACGTCGCCACCGGTGGTTCTCCTGCGTGCGACAACTCCATCGTTGCAGCGGGACCCGAAGGCTACTGTTGTTGTCACGGCAGCTCATACGACTTCGTGAACGGAGCCAAGGTGCTTGGAGGGCCTGCGCCGAGGCCCCTACCTCAGGTTATTCTGAAGGTGGACAGCTCGGGCACCGTGTATGCTACAGGCATGACTCCTCCCACGGTGTTCGGCTACGACACCGGCTCAAACGACGTATCGGCCGACCTTACCGGCGGAACAATCGTGAGCTGACGGTATGAGCGAATCGGAAAGAGGCAGAAAGACTACGGGGCGGGTCGAGAGGCTTGTCGGGTGGTTTGACAGCAGGCTTGGGCTTTCCCACGAGCTCCTGAGGCCCGTGCCGCGCTATTCCATCAACCCCTTCTACTGGCTTGGGGCCCTGGCGGTGGTCGCCTTCGTGATTCAAGGAATCACGGGTTCGATCATGCTGCTCTACTACGTGCCCACTCCAGCAGCAGCGTATGCGTCCACCCTGTCCATATTCCAGAGCGTAAACTACGGGCAATTCCTAGAGACGATTCATCTGTACACTGCGTATGCTATGATTATGCTTGCCTTCATGCACATGATGAGGGGCTACTTCGTCTCGGTCCACAAGAAGCCGAGGGAAATAATGTGGGTCGTTGGTATGCTGATGGGGTTCGTCACACTGGGCTTCGGTTTCACGGGATATCTGCTCCCTTGGTCGGTCGTTTCCTACTCAGCGACCAACGTTGGTACGTCGATGATAAGCGTGCTTCCGCCACCGGTTGCGTCATTCATTAATTTTCTTGTCAAGGGAACAGGCGGCTACTCGGGCGAGCTACTCCGCTTCTTCGACCTCCACGTCGTGGTGCTCCCCGCCGTTCTTCTAGTACTTCTAGGAGTGAAGATGTACATGCTGGAGGCTCACGGCGTCTCTGAGCCCGCAACGGGCGAGACACCGGACCCGCAGACAAAGCGTGGCAGGACAATCCCATTCCTTCCTGACGTGTCACTCTACCTCTTGGAGCTGGCCGCCCTCTTCGGAGCTGCTATGCTGCTGGTCTCTGTGCTGTTCCCACTTAACCTCCCCCCCGCTTACACTCCGGCGGCGGCAGGCCAGTACGTCGCACAGCCAGACTGGTACTTCCTATGGATCTACCAGATTCTAAAGATCTCTGCTTTCGAAAAGGCAGGTCTCCCCTGGGCATTGTCGTTTGTTGCTCTAATTTTCGTCATACTGGTCCTCCTCCCGTTTGTC
>CAYPSJ010000018.1:0-32478 GCA_964413565.1 uncultured Nitrosopumilales archaeon
AGACGTCCTCATCCTGGACGAGCCCCTCACCGCCCTCGACCCCAAGACCCAAGCCTTCGTGCATGGCTGGATCAGGTCCCAGGGCGTCGGGGGGAAGACGGTGCTCCTCTCTACGCACAACCTCGAAATCGTCCAGGACTATGCGACAAGAATCGTGATCATAGACAGGGGGAACGTCATCGCCACAGGGGGCCTCGGAGACCTTCGCAGGCTCGCCCAGACCAGGGGGGACGCGAGGCTGGACGAGGTATTTCTCAAGCTGACAGAGGAGACCTAGGCTGAAAGACGGCTCCCCTGGCGTCGTTGGAGGCTGGCGCAACGTCTTCCTGCTGTCGAGGTACTGGCTCAAGGGACGGCTCTCCAGGGCCGCCGCGCTCTGGCTACTCTTCGGCGAGACCTTCGCCATAATCCTAATCGCCTTCGGGACCCAGACAGTCTTCGCCTTCGCCAACAAGTTCGCTGCAGGGGGTCCCGTTGGGCAGTTCTCCACCTTCGCCCTCTCCCTGATCCTTGCATTCGTCTTAGTGGGCCTCCTCCAGGGAGGTTTCAGCGGGAGCGGCCTCCCCATTGTCTCTGCCGACGTGGATTACGTCTTCACATCCCCCGTGAGGCCAAGAGAGATCTTCGGCGCGAAGATACTCCTCAACTCGCTCACCACCCTGCTCTTCTCCTTCCCGCCCATGATCTTCCTCTACGTCATACTCGCCAGGAACTACGGCACCTCGCTCTGGTCGGCTCTCCCCGCCGGCCTCGCAACCCTTCTCTTCATACTCACAGCCCTCATCCTCAGCGCCGACGTCACCCTGTCGCTAGGCTCTGGCTTAGGCCCGAAGCTGAAGGTCATCAGGAACCTGCTCGTAGTCGGCGTGGCAGTGGTCGCCTTCGTCCCTGTGGTGCTCCTTATCCCGAGCGTCCCCAGGTACCTCACTCCGATTAGCCAAATCCTCCCAAGCGGCCTCGCAGCCGACCTGAGCGTCGGCCTCGTAACAGGTTCCCCCTGGAGCCTCGGCCTGGCAGCGGACGCCCTGGGCCTGGTCGTCTGGTTCGGAGCCTCCCTCCTTCTCGGCGTCAGGCTGTCCCGGCGCCACTTCTACGAGGTTGTGACTGTCTACGACGCTGACTCCCCGGTCCAGTCCGGCGGCCCGCCGAAGAACCTGCTCCAGACCTCGGGGAGGTCGGTGTGGTCGGTCGTCAGGGACAAGGAGTCTGTTGTGATGAGGAGGAGCAAGGAGCGCAGGGGCCTGCTCGTGAGCTCCATCTTCCTCTCGACCTTCATGGTCGTCTATTCCCTGGCCGGGGTCTTCCAGTCTTCCCCCACCTCGTTCCTGTTCATACTCTTTCTCGTGGGATCCTTCGGCTCCGGCAGCGCAAGCGGCTGGCTGGAGAAGGAAAGGCTCTGGATCATCAGGACGTCCGCCATCGATGTCAGGAGGTACGTGAGGGAGGTCTATTTGGCGAGAGTCACCCCCCTGCTGTTCTTTCTCACCCCGGTGACCGTGGCAGTGGGCATCCCCCTGGTGGTCGGACAGATTGGCCAGGCGAGCTCCTATGGGGTACTCCTCGCCCTCCCTGCCGCCCTCGAGGTCGCGGCAGTCATGATGGGGGGCGGAATGTACTTCGCCGCGAGATATGGTCAGAGCACCACGGACGACATACTGTCGTCCCAGTCTCAGCAGCTAACCGATGTCAAGCGTTTCCTCTTCCAAGCTGTGTTCAACCTCGCCCTCACCGCGCCGATAATGGGCCTGGTCCTCGCCGGGGCCGAGGCTTCGGGCTACATTCCTCTCCCGCCGCCCATTCTCGCATCGATCCTCTTCATTGCCGCGGGAGCCTACACCTTAGAAATCCTCAGGCGGCTCCTGAACACTTCAGGGGGTTGGATAGCCAAGAGAGAAGACCTCTGATTGATCTGACCTTGGCCAGCATCACCAGGAACGGCAGGTTCGTGATTTCGCACTTTTCCTTCTCATGTTAGCCACAAACCCGTATAAGTTGCAAGAAATTCGTGCAATTTCGAAAAACTGTGAGTTTAGTGTCTCCTGGTCTTGCCGCACTGCTTGGGCTCATCGTAGGCCTCGTCGTAATCGCGATAGGATTCCTCGGATTCGGGAAGCCCCGCAAGAGCTTCGCAAAAAGCACAGATGACGATCGGTGGAGCGTAACCAACATACAGGTCATCCTATGGACGGGAGTGATTCTAGGGAGCTATCTGGCTCTCTCCCTATCAGCAGGAAGTTTCCTGGCGAATATACCCACGAACACGCTCGTCCTTGTCGGTATCGCATCAGGCACCTTGGCCTTTACAACCATAACAAACGGGTTGCAGAATACCCTCCCACAACCTTCCAAAGGGAAAGATGAATTCATGGGAGGATTCCTCGCAGCAGAGGGTAAGCCGGAGAAGGCTTCCCTCGTCAAGATGCAGATGTTCGCCTGGAACATCATCGCTATCCTGCTGTTCATAACGTTCGTGGGGTCCAGCCTGTACAACGGAACCTATGCGTTGCCGGATGTCGGAGCGACTGTCAGCACAATCCTTGCGATAAGCAACGGTGCCCACGTCGCGACCAAGCCTATCGACAACAAATAGTAGAATCCCTGAGCTACGCGCTCTAGCAATCTGACTTCCTGGGAACGCCGAGAGGGCGGGCTAGATGGCGGTGATGACGTCAGCAGACAGCGATGATCTCTCCGAAACCCATGCCACACTAGACCAGGACCTGCGGAGCCACAGACGACGCGAGATCCTCAGCGAGCTTTCCTTGCCCACACGAGTCCAACGTAGCCGGCGCAACTACAGCCTCTTACCCCACAGTGGGCCCTCAAAGGAAGACGGCCTTGTGGCGACGATTGTTCTTCCACCCATTCCTGATGTGCCTCTCTGGGATGATGGCAAGCTTTGCAGACAACGAGAACTTCAGTCCGCTGCATATCGGGCAGGTGAAATGAGTAATGCAACATAAGGCGATTTTTGACTCTAAGGTTAGTTTCTGGTTACATTTCCATGGAATGTGACCAAATCAACGGGTCAGTGTATCAGGTTGGCTTGGGCCTGTTGGTCTATGACTGGCCGCAGCCGTGCGTGGCAATCATCACAGAATGTCCAGATTCCTACCTCTTTGTGGTCATCCGCATCTTGATTATCATAGGGTCAGCGGGACTTATGACCTGTTAAATCACAAAGCGAGCCCATTAGAGTCCGACTCCACCAAAACCACCCGCATAGGCACTCGGTTACTGTTATATTCTGATGGGAAATTCCCACCCCGTTGTCTTCCAGTGGCTCCGGCCGTAGAATGCCGATATTCGCCCTTTTGATTCTACTCATTCTGGTCTCAGCGGCGTTCGCATACTACTATCAAGGGTCCCAGTCCACCATTTCTCAGCAGGCCCAAGAGATAACTCGCCTGCAATTGGACGAGACCAAGCTCAACATTACCATCCTCAGCCTTGACGCGAACGTTACCGGACTGGAGATGAACCTCACCGCGTCATACTCTCGTATAGCATCACTTCAACCCCAGATAATTCGGCTTGAAGAGCAGTTTGAGGAGCAGATGGCCCTCGATTCCCTCCAGTACGGAGTACTCTACCACGTAACCGGCCTGAGCGTAGTCCATATGCAGGTCAACGCCACAGTCTCACTCCCGTCGGGTGGAACTCAGACCTTTGCTTCCAGCTCAGGAGGACCTGACGAGACACTCGCATTCGTTTCAAATGCTGGGTGCCCCGTTTCCGGGATTCGTGTGGTACAGGCCCAACCAGTGGTCATAGCAATCATCCTGGACTCCCGCATCACTCCCGTCACCTCCTACTACAATTCTACAGTAGATCAGCCCTCTACCATCGAGTTCGACAACGTGGGGCCGGGTTCGGTGCAGTGCACCTACTCAATCTTCTTGGTTGCGCCCTAGCTCCACTTACGGAAACTGCTAGGCCGTTCTAACTTAGAGCACATTCAGTTCCAGAGCTAACCGCCCTCTCTAACCTTCGCCAGCGTCACAAGGAACGGCAGGTTCGCGATTTCGTCCCGTCTCCTATCTCACGTTCTCAGGTGGAACCTATGTTCTGTTCATAGATTGCATTTCCATTTTGCCCGCTCACAAGGTCAATATCACTCGGGTTAGAACTCCTCGATCGTGAAGGCGGCCCTGGGCTCGACTAGGCCATTAACAGAGACCGAGTTGGAATACGCGGTTGCAGGACAGCCGTTTGACGTCAGGCTTTACGAACTCCTGTTGGAGGACCCTCCAGAACGGGTGTTCCGTAAGATGATACAGCAACACCGCCCTCCGCTTTTCCCCGGCATCGTTTGGAAGTACATCTGCTACGTCTCTGTTTTCATGTTGTTGGCGGACATCTACGTTGTCTTTACTCCAAACCCAATCTCGAACTGGCTGATTGATTCTTTCGGGGCTCCTCTAGCAGCTCTGGTCGCGTTCACTCTTCTTTTTGTGTTCCCTGCCGTCAGTTTTGCTTCTTGGACGCTGGCTACTCGGAGGAGCCTGACACAATATCCATTGGTTCCCCCGGCGACTGGTTTCGAACTCTTGGAGGTCCCTTCAAACGATACGAAGTTCGCGTGCCCAGAGTGCAAAGGAGTCGGGACATGGGCTATGACACGATACGAAGCCGCTCGGTGGGAGGCAGGAACGGAAAATGGCGAAGGAGAGGGGATGGTATTCGTCCCAGACCAAGTCATTGCAACCGAAAAGACGGTCTGCAAGACGTGCTCAGGCAGAGGATACCTTTACCATATGAAGAAACGCTTCGAAAGAGCTAACAAGAGCCTGCAGAAACTCAATTCCAATCTCGATGTCGTCAACTCGAAGGTCGAGGCTCTTAACTCGATTATTAGGAGAACGAATTGGGAGATAGTCGAACATAGGTAAACGACGAAACAAGCCTGGTCATCGGTTGGGCGCTTACAGAAGAGCCTGTTCAGGCCCTGAGGAGATGTGGTGTTTCCTACCGAGGCTTGACTAGTTTCGGCCCACCTAATTCTACTAATGCTCAGCTAATCGAGTAGACTACCTGAACTGACGCATAATTGATCTGGGTGCCCGGCATGATCGGGGTCGCCGTAGACGCCTCCGGGAGCGAAGAGGTGAAGCTCCCGTAAATCCCCTGCGAGTAGGGGGAGTAGGAGTAGCTCGAGGTCGCGCTGATGACGCCAGTGACGCTCACCCCAAGGGAGGCCGCGATCACCTTGGCCTGTACCGAGGCCGACGCAACTGCCTCCTGCAGTGCCTGCGTGTTCAGGCTCGAAAGGAGCGAATTCGTGGCAGTGAACTGCAGCGACACTTGGTTGGCGCCCGCCCCAACGGCCGTGTCGATGGCCCTGCCCGTCGCGAGCCCCAGCTGTTGCGGGTCGCTGGAGGTGAGATTGACCTGAAGTGAGTTCGTGACGGTGAAACTCAGAATGACGGGGACGCAGCCGCTGTAGTCGCAGTTGTTGTAGTTGGGGCTGAGGGAATAGCCGGCCGTCTGGATGCTGGAGTTCGAAATCCCCGCCGCGTTGAGCGCCTTGATCACCCTCTCAGTAATCACGGCGTCAGTCTGTGTCGTAGACACCGCCGTCTTGTTGGTTGCCACCACAGAGACGCTGAGGAGTGCTTCATTCGGGGTGTACGTCGTCTCGGCTGCCCCGCTCACGGTTATCGAGTTGGCAGGGGTCGAACCCCCTGATGAGCCCGTCGCGGCTTGGTCGTTCGAGGATGAAACGGGAAAGGCTGAGCCGGTGGTCGGGGCACCGTTACCGGTCTTGGAACCGGACTGAAGGGTCAGGTACCCAAAGTAAGCGGTTGAAGCTGCCAGGATTACAACTGCAACCACCAACGCCATAACAACGGTGCTCACACCCCTTGAGGCTCTCAACGCTTCACCGCCTTAGGTAGGGCAGGTACGTTACTTAGTTCTAGTTTCGCGAACAGGTGATGGTGCTCCCTGGGGCGTGCCCCAGACTCGACCTGCCAGGACCCGATCCGGGCTCTTCAAGTAGAGCGGTGACTGTCTAGCGCCTTGCCGAAGCTCTGAGATACGACAGTGCACAGATGGTCTTCGCATCCCGAATCTCCCCCGATCTGATCATGCGGAACGCCCTCTCGCTCCTCACGGGCTCGACAGAGATTATCTCGTCCTCCTCGGGCTTCTGCTCCGTAGGTTTCAGGCCCCGGGCCAGGAACACGCGCATCAGCTCCATGCTGTACCCAGGCGCTGCATAGCACTCGAAGAGGGGCTTCAGGCTCCTCGCCCTGTACCCTGTCTCCTCCTCCAACTCTCTTCCCGCGCACTCCACCGGCGTCTCCCCGGGCTCCATTGTCCCCGCTGGTATCTCCCAGATTGTCTTCCCGACGGCATGCCTGTACTGCTTGATCAGAAGCACACGGCTCCCTGTGAGGAGCGGCAGGATGCCCACGGAACCCGGGTGCTCGATTATCTCCCTTGAAGTCTCCCTCCCGCTCGGGAGCCGTATCCTGTCGACCCTGAGCCTGACCGCCCTTCCGCTGTATAGGGTTCTCGAGGAGAGGACCTTCTCGCCGAATTCGTTGGGTTGTAGCTTACGCCTCATGACTGCCAACAGCGGTTCGTGGATACTTCAAGTTTGGTAAGCGAATCGAAGCCGGTTAAACCGAAATTGCACGCATCAGCTAGAGTAGTCCACTGGCCTTTTCTCTTCTCCCACGTAGCGGTAATCGACAGCATAGGACTCAGGTACATTGAGAACACGACATAGGCGACCCATCACAATTCGTTAATAGCCGATACTACCCTTCGGCTTTGTGAAACTCTCGAGGACATACGCCGCGTCCCTCGCCTTCACGGGCACCGCAATCTGCGCTCTTCTGCTCTTCGGCCCTCTACCCCTCGTTCACGGGCCGTCGCAGTCCATAGCGGTGCAGATAGTTCCTACAAAGGTCTGCACCTGCTCCCCGCAGTTAGCCAACATCGGGCACGGAGGGGCGCGCTTCCAGGTGCGTGGTCCCCCAATATTCCAGAACTACGATGTGCAGCTCGGCATCACCTTCACACAAAGCTTCACTTCAATCGAGTACAATGTCACAGCGCTAGCGCAGACGGACCCGTCTCTAGGGACAGGCCCCGCATATCTGGTGAATGGCCTTTCAAACGCGGGGTACTGGTACCAGGTCGGCGTTTCATGGGACTGGTCGCCAGGTGACACCCCCGGGACAGGCTTCGACATGAGTTACGAGGTCTTCGACACGATGGGGAACTCGATCTTCCCAGCCGACGGCCAGGGAGGGGTCGAGGCGTTCTCCGGCCCGGTGAAGGCCGGAGACATCATCCTCCTCGACCTCTACTTCTCAAGCGCCACAAACAACGTGGTGATGTTAGCGGACGACACGGACACGGGAGCCTCCGCTTCGGAGACCTACCCCAGCATGGGTGCGACCTACTTCACCGGACTCCCCGACTTCGTGGCGAACTCGAACGGCTACTTCACGGGACTGATGACAGAGTGGTATCACGGACTCCCCTATTTCACAAACGAGAACTCGGTCGTCTACTTCAACCCACACTCTGACCTGACCTCGGCCTGGATGTGGATGGACGAGTTCGACGCGAACAACAACGCCACTGTGTTTGCCAGCAACACGACCTCTCCGATCTCTTTCACCCACCCCGCCGCGCTTCAGGGGTTCTCCTTCAACGGCACGACGGAGTTCGCCGACGCGTCCGAGTTCGTGACTGGAGCTCTCTCCAACGCCACTGAATTCTCCTCGGGCATCCCACTCGTCTTCTCGTTCGGGGTCCAGGGGAGCGGAACCGCCTACTCTCCTCCCATCCTGAACTACGTATCGAATGGAAGGCTCCGTTCCGTGTCGCTGACGAGTTCGCCCGCCTTGTACTCCGCCGACAACGGGACGAACTGGAGCGTCTCATCGACGCTCGGAGGCTCCAACTCTACGCAGAGATGGGAGACGAATCAGACTACGACTGGCGTCGTCACCTCCTTGACGAGCACCGCGCTGCGCTACTTCGAGCAGGATTACGTCAGCTTCGGGTTCAACGTGACCGGAGGTGGCTCTGGTTTCTCACCGCCGCGGGTCACGTACTACTCCTTCGGACAAGCCCATTCAACACCGCTGGGAATAGGAGTCTGGGCCGACTTCGGCAGCAAGTACCAGTACCAGAACCCGCCTTCAGGGTCTACCGGGGACGAGAGATGGTCCGCAGTCTCAACCGGCGTCATAGACCACCCGAACCAGGTCAGCGTCACGTACTATCATCAGTTCCTCGTCACCTTCGAGGTTAGTTTCAAGAACGCTGGGATCCTACCAGCTCTTTCGCTCCTGTCCACGTCGGCGGGGAAGACATACTCTGCCGGCCTGGTGGAGGGCGTCAACAAGGAGTGGCTGGACTCTGGCACGACGTACACCGTTCCCCAGTCTTTCATGCCGGCGAGCGGTCAGCGATTCATCACGAACGGGACCTACTCAGGAGTGGTCGCCGGGAGTGGCACTGTGGGCCTCGTCTATGAGCACCAGTTCTACGAGCAGATCGGGGGGAACCTCCCAGCCGGGGGAGAGGTTTCACCCGCGACTGGATGGTACGACTCGGGTACGGTCCTCCAACTCAATGCCGTCGCATCCCAGGGGTGGCAGTTCGAAGGCTGGCAGGGATCTGGTTCCGACTCGGTGTCTGGCTCCCAGCCTCTCCTCAGTCTAACGGTCGGTCCTGGGGTGCCTTCTGAAGAGACTGCGGCCTTCTACCCGGGAGTCACGATTCATGCCAGCGGCCCGTCGTCAGTCTCGTACAGCGACGGTTCTGTCTCTGGGACCGTTTCGGCTGGGGCTACGGAAGTGGTGTACGTACCCCCGGCATCCGCTCTCAGTCTGACGGGGTCCAGCATACCGTTCTGGACGACTTTCTCAGGATGGCGTGGGGCGAGCAACTCGACCTCCTCAAGCATCACAATCACTGTCAGCGATTCGCTGGTCATCAACGCTAGCTCGGGCTACAATTTCCTGGGAATCGGAGGATCTATTCTGGTAATCGCGGTGATAATAGGGGCGGTTACCGCCTTCTGGAGAAGGCCCTCTCTGAGACACTTGAAGATTAGGTTCCGAAACCCGAGTACTAGCTCGTCCGCGAAGGTAGCAGGGCTCGGGCCTGCTCCTCTGTCAGGGTCTTGACATAGACAGGAGAACCAGGTTGCTGCAGTCTCCCGCCTTCCCTCAGGGAGCCTGTGTCGATGGGGACGAACCCAATCTCTTCAATCAGATCTGAAGCCACTCGCTTGGCTTCCGCATCGTCTCCTGCGACGAACATCGCCCATCTGTCCTTCCCTGATCTGAAGGCGCCTGACTTCAGGTCCCCTCCCCGCATGGTGTTGAAGGCCTTGACCAGCCTCGCCCCCGGGAGGAGTTTCGCCACCTCTTCGCTGGAAGTCGAATCACCCAGGTCCATCACTGTCCCGAAGGCAGAGTAGGGGTTCATGGCGTCGATGACAACCTTCCCCTTGAACAAGTCCGCCCTGGGCAGGTCCTGCTTGCTTCGCCATGGGATGGCGAGGACGAGAACGTCACCGAACCTCGCCGCCTCTTCTAGGGTCCCCGCCTGGGCTTCAGGCCCGATCTCCTTGGCTAGTTTCTGAAGGTCCTTTGGGTGCCTTGAACTAAGAAAGATTTCATGTCCAGCTCTGGCCCAGTGCTTCCCCAGGGTTCCGCCGATGTTGCCAGAACCCAGGATGCCGATCTTCATGGTAGAACTCGGTACTCGACCCTTTGTATATTATTTTCTTCTAGCAGGGGGTCATGCCCGAATCTGTGGTGGAGTCTAGCACCTTACTGGGAGAAAAGTCCGCTCAGGGCACCGCGTAAAGCGTGAGCGTGGACCTCAGGTATTTCAGCGTGCGAATCCGTGAGAAGACTATGTCCTTGAGCTGCTCCTCCGACTCGGCCTCGACGACCGCCACCATATCGTAGACGCCGTAGACCAGATAGACCGCAACGATCCCTTCAACTTTCTTGAGTTCCTTCACTAATACAATGTCCGTGCCAGGGTTGGTGTTAATCAGAACGAAGGCCTTCATCGCCAAAGTCTCGCATTCATGTGTCGTAAGTACTTTCTTTGTTGGCAGGGCTTCTGGTCGCGTTCTTCCTTTTGGTGAAGGGAGTCAGCATCGGCGTTTCGTCCGAGTATTTCTTCCACTCCTCCCCGAATAGAGCCTGCAGCTCCCTTTCTTCGAAGGGGATCAGTACCACGCCGAACCAGAGCAGCAGGACCACCGTGGCCACGAAGACGAAGGTGTAGGCAGTCAGCAGCGCCCACCCGAGCACCATCACGACCACTCCAAGATACAGCGGGCTCCTCACGTACTTCTGGGGGCCGCTGACGACAAGGGGCTCTGTCCTCCCCGCCTTCTCCGCCACCGGGATACTCCGGAACAACTTGGCGAACGTGTAGTACGTGGATACCATGACGTCCGCAGGGCCTCTGTACCTGAACACCCACACCATAACTCCCATCCCCGCCAGCACGATGACGCCCCCTACGACCCTCACAGCCACCGGCAGGCCCAGGGAGAAGGGGAGCCCGATAAGGGTCGAGAGGAGGAAGGAGGCACCAAACAGGACGGAGACGATCGCCGCTATTAGTGGGCCGCCGACCGCTGCCGCTCTTCTGACTGAGGTCCCGGGCACCTTTCGAAGTCGTACCAGAGGATTATTTGAACGAGCTACAGGGTTTCTGACGCTGAGAATACTGGCCAGCGTGCGGCCAAGCCATTGCAAAGCCCGACACGAAGGTTAGCATTTTCTTCTATCATCGTAATCCAGAAATGGTGAAAGACCGAGAGGTATGAAACTTGGCATCTGACTACAATCCTGCAGATCGAAAGCAGCTTCTCAGCAGACTCAAAGAGTCCAAGGAAGTGAACATAACAGTAACCGGGCGAAAGACGAAAAGGAGATTCTCTGCCCCTGTTTGGCCTGTACTGGACGGAGAGCGTGTTGCGATTGTTCCGATGAAGGGATCTGACAACAACTGGTACAAGAACCTGGCGCAAAGCCCCGAGATTGAACTGAGTGCGGGTGGGATTTCGGCGACATTCAACGCGTCGATTGTAAGAAGTCCCAAAGAGGTGGAAAATGTCATCGACAAGCTAAGGGTGAAGTACCGTTCTATGTGGTCTGAGGCATATTACACCAAACGTGATGTGTATGTGGAAGTTCCTGTCTAGTTTCGGAAGAACGAGCTCAGAATGAGAAAGGCACGAGGGTAAGGTCTGAAACTTTCGCTGGACCTCTCCTCCAAGGGAACCATCCCATTAGGGTGGACCGTTAAATGACGTCCCATCTTCTTGCATGGACCATGGATTTTGAGGTGACGATGGACGGCCAGGATGTGGCATACAGGGCCATTGATGACCCAGAGGGAGGACCTGCACGGGACCCGAGGTGTGTTTGGGCGTCGAAACTAGAGACGAGGGCCAGAGAGGTCTATGGAAAGGATCCGGACAGGGTCGTGTTCAGGTACTACAACCAGGGTATCCGGCTGGCCGTTGACGAGACCAGCAAAGCCGCCGTGATGCAGGCGATAAGGGAAGAGTATGACCACATGCCGGTGCGAGTGCAAGCATTCGCCCTCGACATTATGAGAATACTCGAAGGAAAGTAGGTATTTGCGTTGTATGGAGTTGTGTCGAACCCTTTGCAGACAGCAACGACGAAACGCGAACCTAAGTTGGTACGTGGATTAACTTTCTCTTGAAGAGCAGCAATGGAACGAAAACAGCAGCAATCATAGATAGCCACGCTATTCCGGTCCCCGAGAATTCAGGGACGCCCGAACATGCTATCGTCGTGACCGAGCCTTCTATCACTCCGGGTGATGGATTGTTAATCACGCCGCCACATTCATTGTTCAGGATTCCACCGCCAGTAATCGTTATCTTCGCGAATCCCTCCACGCTTACCTGGTTAATGACACCATAGTTGTTCAAGACTCCCGAGCTCGATTCAAACAGGCCGATGTAGATGACCGCGGTATTGTTATTGATCGTCCCATGGTTGTTGAGCGTGCCATACACGTCAATTCCATTGTAATTGTTGATCACGCCTCCGCTTTGGACATTGAGAGTGCCCCCGCCAAAGATGACCACTAGTTGATCGATTTCTAGTGTCCCTGCCACATTAACTATGGCGCCGCTAACGACGTAGAGGGCAACGCCCGTATCAACTATCAGCGTGTCCCCGCTGTTGATCGTGTAGGTTCCTGTGATTTCACAGTTGTTCCCTGCCAACCAGGTGCCCCCCAGCGTTCCGGGGCAGACGGAGGAGCCATCTGCCACAGTGAGGTCTGTGGTGGTCCCAGCGTAGGCCGTGGTAATCAGCCCAGGAGTAATCAATAGCCCCAGGAGTAGCAAGAAAGCAAGAGCGGCAGCACCCCTAGTGCCCTGCATTGGGCCTCTGGAGGCAGCATTCGCATATATAACCTGCAATGAAGCACACCTTCATACGGGTAGAGCAGGAATACATTCGTCCTGAGCGATGATGAAATGCCTGCCAGCCAAGGTTCAGCCTATGGGGGTTTGCCCCCCTTCCACAAAGCCGCATAGCCTGGCCAGCTGGTGGTCTCGTGATAATCGAGCGTTAGTTCTTCGCCCTTACGTATCTTCTTCTTCGTTGCTATCTCTCTGGTCTGGATGTCATAGGTGCAGTTTGGCCTGTCGGAGTGGTTGAGAAACCAGCCGACTGACCCTTTCTTAGCCACGACATAGTTGTCCTTCGAAACCTCGAAGGATCTTCTCAGCAGCAGAGCTGCGGGAATACTCGAATAGTGCCGGGGCCTCCCGGCAATCCGGTCTACTAGGGTCCCCTTCGGAAGCCCCTCTGTCGCAAAAACCCCCTTGCCATGGACTTGGGACTTCTTGATCTCTAACCCATGGATCATCTTGCGTCACAGTAGGCCTGGAGAGTTGGTCCCAGATCAGGTAATCGCCATCGAAAAAGCGTCATTCTCTGACCCTTGCAGCGAGCTGCTCTCGCTCCCCAGACATGATCTTGAGCAGTTCGGTGTTCATGCGCTCTTACTTTGAAAGGGAATCTCCAGGAAAGCTCATTGCGCGGCGAATCTCGAAAACCAGGACACCGGCCTTCACTGCGGGATCGTCCTCCATAATTCTCCGGGTTTCGTCGATATCTGTGTTGAACACGTCCACCCCTAGGATTTCGCCTTCGGTCCCAAGGCGGATGATGAGATCGAGTTTTCCCTCTTTGCGGAGCTTGAGATTCCTCCTTCCGTGCTCCCAGATCATTCTGTCAGCTCCGAGTTTATCGGCCCTGGGGCCGGCCTTGAACAGGACCAAAGTGTACGGCCTGCTTGTCTTCAGCACCTCGCGTATCTCGTCGTCTGTGATCGAGCTCATAGCATCACCGATTTTGGTCTCCCTAGAGATATTAGGGTTGCGCAGGCCGACGACCTTGGTCAGACCTGCCCCACACATGTCCGAGCTGTAGGTACTACGCGAGGAATCGGACCCTCGCTCCGAGTTGGACCCAGCAACGTGTTTATCACCGAGTCATCCCGTGGGGACGAACAGTCTCTTTGACCGAAGGCCAACGCAGGCTCGCCGCCATCATGTTCACCGACATGGTAGGTTATACTGCCCTAGGACAGAGAAACGAGTCCCTCTCGCTGGCTCTAGTTGACGAGCAGAGGAAGGTCATCAGACCAGTCCTGACCAGGCACAACGGAAGGGAAGTCAAGATAACTCCCTAAGTTCGCTTAGGGGTCCTAATGTGCCTACCGGGGAGAAGCCCAGAGGCGTCTCACTCGCCGCCCTCCTCACTCAACCCCAAGCGAGAACAACCGGGACAACGCAAACGCCAGCAATCACCAAATACACGACCTTCAGATTCAGACAAAAAGGCGGACACATCGCCGACTACCAGCAACGGCTAGCGGACTGTAAGGCCATCTCAGAGGACACAGCCTTCCGCCTCTACATAGCGGACCTCGGAGACAGACGGAACAACAACGGCTTAGTATCACCGGAGATAACCGCCTTCACAAGACAAGCAGTCTCGGCCTTCCTCCACTACGCCTCACTACCCGTCAACAACCACACACTAAACGACCTGGTAACATACAAGCGAAACAACCCGGCAAGCACAGACATAGAGCTAGCGCTCAAGTCATACTCACTAGAAGCCGGGCTGAGCAGACGACGGCTAAGCAACCAGGCCAGCAGAATACAGGGAATCTTCCGGGCCAACTTCGCACCGCTCAACGTGCGGATAAACACGCACTTCCCGCTAGCGGAAGAAAACTGCTCCCTCGGCATCTTCCGAGAAATCTTCAGCCGCCTCGACCCGCAACAACAAGACTGCATCCAGTGGGGACTATACGTCCCAGAGCGAGCCAGAGCCGCTTACCGCGTCCCATTCGAGGACATCGACCTATCGCGCTC
The DNA here is from genome assembly GCA_964413565.1 of uncultured Nitrosopumilales archaeon. Classification (GTDB taxonomy): domain Archaea; phylum Thermoproteota; class Nitrososphaeria; order Nitrososphaerales; family Gagatemarchaeaceae; genus UBA183. The sequence goes on from CAYPSJ010000018.1 coordinate 14,438, forward strand.
AGACTTCGCAATCGTCAAGATACGCGGAAGCCTCCCAAACAGCAACGGCGTCAGAAGCAAGATGAGAGTAGACCACATCTGCCTGCCGCCAATCGACTTCGCCAAACACGTCATAACATCAGCGAAAGCCGCCAACAACAACTGCCCATTCCCCTCGCATGAATCAATCTGGACACAGATAACAACCTTCGCAAAGCGAGAGTTCGGAGTCAAGCTCCGAAGCAACTACACCCGCAAATACTTCGAGGCCATGGCCGAAGATATCAGATTTGCCGCGTGCTGATTGTGCGATTATTATCCGTGAAGGAATTTCCCAATCGTTGTGATTCCCGGGGAGCTGTCGTCCTCCCTCTTCTGGGCCTCCCAAAGCAAGTCTTAAAGTGGTGACCGGAACCATGGGGATATTGCTCTCACTCGCGATTGATTTCTCTCAGGTGAGCTCCGATGCGGCCTTTGTGAGCTCGCTTGCGATTGCCCTCGGCGCTGTCTTCGTCGTCCTCCAGATCAGGGACAACCGCAAGTTGATCATGGCGTCGACGGAGCAGGCGAAGGCTGCGGTCATCCAGGCGAAGCTCTCCACGGACCAGCTCAAGCAGAACAACGACCTGGCCGATATGGAGATGATAATGAGGATCTACGAGTTTGCAAACACCGCGGAGGTCCAGACGTCTTGGCTGAAGGTCAACGACTTGGGGTTGAAATCCTTCGAGGAGTTCCAGAGACTGCCAGAGAAGGAGAAGGTCGCCTTCTACCAGATTGCAGCCCTCTTCGAGTCGATAGGCGTGCTCGTCGACAGGGGTTTCGTGAGCGTTGCAACGATCGACGACATGTTCGTTCCGGATCGGGCATGGCAGAAGCTCTCGCCGTTCATCGAAGGAATAAACAAGGATGCAGGAGAGGAGGTGTACGTATTCTTCCGCAAGCTGAATGAGAGGATGAAGGAGTATCGCAAAAAGTCCCCCGCCGCGACCGAAGGGGCACGGGTACAACCTGCAGCTACGAGCGAGAGATGGGACCCCCGCACATGAAGCCACTTGAATGAACGAAGAGGTTGAACCGTCCTGGTTGTGTTGACGAAGGTTAATCACGCGTCTGCACTTGACCCTTTGGCCATGGACAACAGAACCGAAGAGACTAGGCAGCTTCTAACCAGGTACTACGACACTCTCCTGAGGCGAAAGGAATGGAACGAGCTGCTTTCGCATGACTTCCTGCTCACCGGGACGGTGGCAAGGGAGAGCAGGGGAAGGGACTCGTACATGGGCAACAGCTTCTTCAGCCTAGTCAGGGGTGCAAAGGTGAAGGAGATGCTTGTAGTCGGAGAATCCGCTTTTGCTCTGGTGAACTACGACCTACTCTCGCCGAAGGGCAAGACAATGGCAAGCGACATAGCGGAGTTCTGGAAGGCAAAGGACGGTAGACTCAATTCGATAGCAATTTTCTTCGACACGGCAGCTTTCAGAGCCTTTCTCGCCTGAATTCACGTGATGTAGAAGCGCAGGCTAGGCAGATGGCGTGCCCAGGTTCCTGTCAAGGAACGACCAAATCCTATTCCAGCCGTCGACCGCCTGCTCCTGCCTATATCCCGGCGTGTGGTAGTAGAAGAACCCGTGGCCCGCGTTGGGGTAGCTGTGGAACTCATGGTTCTTGCCTAGCCTCTTCAACTCGGCCTCCATCTGCGCGACCATCTGCTGGTCGGGGTTCCTGTCCTCCTGCCCGAACAGGCCAAGCAAGGGGCACGACAGGCCCCCTGCATAATCCAGGGGCGACACGGGGGCGTTCGGCGTAAGGTCCTCCTTCTTCATTACCACCGACCCTCCCCAACAGTCTATGGCGGCGTCGAGAGATTTCGTCCTTGTAGCAACCAGAAAGACGTGGCGCCCACCGGAACACGTTCCGAACCCGGCCACCTTGCCGTTGCTGATGGGGAGAGACCTCAGGTACGCCGCCGCGCTGGATATGTCAGCCACCACGTCGTCGTCGTGAACCCCTCCGGCGGCTCGCATCTTTTCCGTGACAGCCTCGGGCGCCCCATGGCCGAAGCTAAAGTAGAGGTTGGGACAGATCGCCAGGTACCCATGATAGGCGAACTTCCTCGTCGTCTCCTTGTACCACTCGTCCCACCCCGGCCTGTGGTGAATCAGGACAACCCCCGGGAACGGACCAGGACCGAGAGGACGGGCGAAATACGCGTTGACCCTCAGACCCTTGTGACCGTCAATCATGACGGTCTCGGAGAGCATGCCCTCGTACATGTCGGTGGTGTACGCTTTCACGACTCGGTTCTCTGCCCTCGAGCTTAAATGAATTCCGCGATACTGTAACTAGGGTGCTGCTTAGTCGTTGCAATATGCCCCGAATTACCCAGAAAGCATCGAGCTAGCTTGCTCAGCAGAGATGGTGTAGTCCCTTACACAGGCCAGACAGGTGAAGTCACGGCCGGCCGGTACATTGTACAACTTGCAGTGGCCATTATCGTAGTATATGCAAACCCCACAGAAGCGGTCGCAGCCAGGTAAAGCTTTGCTGTAACTAGGGGGCGTTGGCATACCAAAAGAGAGCGTTCGACGAGTATTTACACGTGGCTTGCTTGTTGTTCCAGACTGGCCTAAGCTGGACTCGCGAGCAGTCCCTCTGCTACTAGCTTCTTGACTTGGTCGGCAAGTAGCTTCCAATCAAAGTCCAGAGTAGTGGTGGCCCAGTCGAGAGACAGGCCGTCCGCAGTGGCCAGCAGGACCATGGCTGCCGAATCTGGGTCGACGTCCCGCCTAAACTCTCCTTTGTTGATGCCTTCTCTAATGATATCGGCTAGAAAGACATGTGTCGCTCTGAAGCGTTTGTCCCGCCTGCTCTGGACAGGTCTGATCCTGGGGGCTGCAACGTCGAACTCAAGGTTGATTCTGCAGGCTTTCTTCGAGGTTCCAATAATGGCGGTAAAGGCGACTTCTACGATTTTCTCCAGCTTAGTTCTTGCCGAATCTTCTGGAGCAAAGGTCGACTTCAGTTGCTCCAGCGAGGCTTCGAGTTGCCTTTCCTGCAGGGCCACAAAGAGCTCCTCTTTGCTCCTAAAGTAGCCGTAGATGGCGCCCTTACTCAGTCTGCTTTCCTCGACGATCTCATCCATCGAGGTATCATAGTATCCCTTCTTGGAGAACAGCGTTTCCGCGGCCTCCAAAATCTTGTCTCTGACTTCCTGCTTGTATTGCTGAGAGACCTTAGGAGACATCGGCATCACCCTGCGATGTTAGCCCTGAGGGCGTAACCAGAAGTCCTGTCCACGGTAATGTGGCCCAGCCAGCCGAACAGGGGCCAGTAGCCAACACCAAAGGCTACCCAGGAGACGGCGAAGGCGGCTCCCCAAACCAAGATCGTATGGAAAGAGTTGTACACGCTCGAACCCCAAGAAGGCCACTCTTTTCTCTTCGAAGACAACCCAATCGCTATGAACGAAACCAGATCCGGGAACGCCACCCAGAAGATGACCTGAAGCCAGTCGACCCCCCCAACGTAGAGCGACCTCCACAAGAGATACCCGAAAATTGTGAAGCTGACTGCGAGGTACTCGGTGCGGTATAGCACCGACCTCGCATCCTGGAAACCTGGACCAAAGCCAGAGGACATAGGAATAGGGACCGACTAGTCGGTTTATAAGCATTGCGACCGACCGGTCGGTTTCAGAGACTTAAATATCCAACGTCAAAGGGCCAGCTCATGAACTCGGTAGTCCACTTCAAAACACATGCCAAGGAAACCAAGAAAGCATCTAACCTCTATGGCAAAGCCTTCGACTGGAACTCGAACCAGTTCCCGGGCTTCGAGTACTTCGAGTATCTACTTCGAAGATAAGGCAGCTTCATCGCTCTTTGGCAAGCCAAAGGATTGTGGTGACAGAATCGGGCCTTGGGGCCCGAACCACCTTTCTTTTCCATGTTCTGCAAACGCTTTTTTCGATGACAGGTGCAATACATGACCATGTCGGAACTTACCCCTGACGAACTCCTCACCACGACCAGGTCTGTTAGGCTTCGACTCGACCTAACTCGCCCCGTCGAACGTAAGGTAATAGAAGAATGCGTGGCTATAGCTGCGCAAGCGCCCAACGCTTTCCAGGAAATCTCCTTTGTAATCGTCACGGACGAGCACAAACGGGCCTCGCTCGCTGAAATCTACAGGAAGGGCGCCGTCAGCTTTTTCGAGTTGGCAAGAGCCCAAGTCGCGAAAGGCTCGGGAAATCCAGCCAGGGATGCGATTGCAAGACGCGTGTTAGAATCGTCTTTGTATCTGCGCGACCACCTCCACGAAGTTCCTGTTCATGCAATTCCTTGTGTGGCTGGCCGCCCCGAAGGGATGCCTCTTATGGCCCAGGTAAGTCGCTGGGGTAGCGTCTTCCCTGCTATGTGGAGCTTCATGCTAGCGGGTCGTGCGAGGGGGTTGGGGATGACTTTCACGTCGCTACACCTAAACTTCGAAAAGGAAGCCGCCGAACTGTTCGGCATTCCGTACAATGAAGTCATGCAGGCAGGTCTGCTGCCCGTCGCCTACTACAAAGGCTCAAAATTCAGACTTGGTTCGAGACCTCCACTCGCCCGACTTGTTCACTGGGACGGATGGTAAGGCCTCGTAATCGCCTTCCTAGGCTACCGAGATACCCTAAAGTCAGGAGATCATTGTACTGCAGTACCCACCCATCTAGCTGGCCGTCCTCAGCCCTGATGAAGAAGGGCCCGATTACACTCCCGCGGTTGAGCTCTTCCTTCCGGGGAAGGGCTGAAAAAGTTAACAGTGCCTCCCACAAACGTGAGATGGAGCGAGATGGCCGGGGTGGCGCGATGAATCTATCCGTTTCTGAGGCGATTGCGACTGTCAAGAGGTTCCTAGCGGAAGAGGGCTTCGAAAGTGTGAGAGTCACGTCCGCGGTGGCTATAGAAGGAGAAGCTCAGTGGAAAGTAACGGCTGAGATCGGCCAGCCGACGAGGGACAAAAAAGAGATTATCGTGAACGACAAGGACGGGCAGATAATATCATACAAGACAGGCTAGCTCATATCGAGTTTCATGCTACCTAGGCTTCGAACTATTTCCCCCAATTGGCGATTTCGTGATACTCGATGTCATCCTTCGGGCATCGGCCCACTGCCTTTTGCGATGGTTTTCATAATGTACGCCCATTGGCACTACCGTGGCGATTGGCAGAGCTGTGGCCTCGTCCTTCAATGTGGTGATGGTTGTTGTCGTCAATCCCTAACCTGGAAATCAGGACTTTCAGGGACGAGGACCTAGACCAGGTAATCGCCATCGAAGAAGCGTCATTCCCGGACCCTTACACCAAGCCGCTCTTCTGGTTTTTGAAGCTCTGGGCCGGGGACGGCTTCATCGTGGCAAAGAAGGGGGGAATCGTAGGATACGCCATTTCTGAAATTCGCAGAGGCCGGGCTCACGTCATCTCGATGGCCGTGTCGCCAGATTCCAGACGGGCGGGGATCGGGGAGTCGTTGGTGCGAGAGCTGATCAATCGTCTGTCGCCCAAAGCCGACGAATTCTACTTGGAAGTTCGCCCGAGCAATGATGCCGCAATTCAGTTGTATGAGAAATTCTCCTTCAGGAAAACAGGCAGGGTGAAGAAACGATACTACCCTGATGGCGAGGACGCGTTGATCATGGTTCGCCCATCTGAACCTCCTCAGCGGGAGTAAACGCAATTAGCGGGTTGTCCAAAGGCAGTCTGTTTGCCCGACTTCTGGGAACAGATCTGGAAGAAAGAACGTGGGTTCTTCGACTCTGGTAACGAGGAGTTCAGGCACCGCACCTCCTTCGTCTCCGTCTCCTCGATAGCCGAGCAGTACTACTGCGAATACAAGCTGGAGAACGAGTTCGCCCTGGGGGAGATCCCTACCGAGGCCAAGGACTCCGGCACCACGCTCCACGCCGAGCTCATTCCCACGGAGAAGATAACGAAGGAGGAGTTTGCCAACCTTGTCGGAAGGAAGGAGCCGTCCATCGCCATGCTCCCCGTGTGGGGTCTCGCCGCTGGCCTGAAGGTCGTCGGGGAGCCGGACCACATAATCTGGTCCGAGGGGAGGCCCCTCTGGGTTGTGGAGCTCAAGACCACGAAGGGGGACCCGACCCCATTGTGGGAGGACCAGGAGAACCAGGTGAGGATCTATGGCCTGCTGCTCGACAGGATGGGGTTCGACTGCTCTAGGATGCGGCTGGCGGTGGTGAGGCTGAAGTCGGACGAACTCACGCAGGAGGAGAAGAGGGAGTGGATCCTGAGGGTATCGAAGGCCCTGCTGGAGGGGAAGGTGCAGGCCTTAGAAGGGAGGTTCCCCGGGAAGATGAAGGTACACTTGCTCCAGCATGAAGTTGAGAGGGCGGAAAAAGCGGTCGCTGCCAAGGCGGGGTACTGGCTAGAGGAGCGGGAGCCGACTTCGAGCTCAAGCGTCGGCAAGTGTCGTGCATGCGAGTACAATTCGTCCTGTCAGAAGAGCCTGTTCAGATTCTGAGGAGACTGGACTTACGGGCGGGTAAACTCGTTCAAAGTCCCTTGCTTAAGCGGGGTCAACGCTCTGGGCAGTGTTAATATCACAGCAACCAGTTCATCGACATTCCAATGTCGATTTCTGGAGCTCACTTTGTCCTCTACAGCACCGACGCCGAGGCAGATCGCAAGTTCTTCCGAGACATTCTCAAGTTCCGTTATGTGGATGCGGGAGACGGCTGGCTAATCTTCGCTCTCCCACCCTCTGAGGTAGCCGTTCATCCTGTAAAGTCCGCCCAAGAAGGTACCCCTCACAGTTTGTTCCTTATGTGCGACGACCTAGATGCGGCAATGGGCGCCCTCCGCAGAAAGAAGGTGAAGTGCGAGGTTGTGGGGGACGAAAGGTGGGGAAGAGTCGCGATGATTACGCTGCCGAGTGGCGGCATGGTTGGTCTTTACGAGCCGAGACATCCGCTCGCGCACAAATGAGAAGCTAGAGCTGATGGGCAAATGTTTCGGCAAGCGACGCTCACTTCAAACCAAAGAATCGAATCTGAGTAGACGTGCTGCCGACGGTTCGCGAACCCAAGTGATTTCAAATTCGCTGTGCAGGGCAGGCATTCCAAGCACCGGCGTCATGCTCGAGCCCGCCTCAGGTATCCTAGGCATGCCGCCGCGAATCCGTAACCCAGGAGCAGGAGGGAGCAGTTCGGGACGTTGGAATACTTCCAGGCGAACGGAGAGAAGAGTATGGGCCAGCCGGTGGAAGACTGGAAGAAGTTCTTCGAAGTAACAGTGAACGCCTTCTGGGCCGCAGAGGCGTCGGGGAACGCGATGCCTGCGTATCCGTAGCCGGCGGCGAAGTATCCCGCGAGGGCTCCGATCACCATGAATAGGAATACCACCACGCCAACTTTCTCGAGGTCGAGCCTTTTGCCAGAGAGGTACATGATGGCTGCGAACAGCAACGGGAACGCCAGCAGCAAGAGTATCCAGACCGACTCTGGAAGCGATGACGGGAGCGGAGGGAACGCTTCGGTGCTATTGAAGGTGTCCCAGAAGCCCGCTATGGCCGCGACACCGGTAAGAAAGGGGAAGACGAATGCGGTTCCGCCAGACCAAACGATGGTGCCGATGGCTTGCCACTGGCCCGAGAACTCCAGGGTCCCCTTCTTTGAGAGAAAACCCAGAAAGGTCGCCGTGAAGGCAAGCAGAGGGAAGGAGAGCAGGTTTAGGGCGGTCGCAGAAATCGCCCAGAACCCGAAAGACGAGCAACCAGAGGAGGAACAAAAGCCCCCAGAAAAGAGATACCAGTACCAGTACAGTTCCCCCAACACGCATGCCGGGATGGCGCCGAGGAAGGCGTAGGTCAGAGCCCGTCCGCCGAGGGCCATGAGGTCGAGCCTCCTCCCGATCCAAAAGGCCCAAACCAGAATCAGGAACGCGACGAAATATGCAAGGTATTGGAGCTGCACAAGGCCGGGAGCTTCCGCACCCGTCACCAGGTATTCCGGACTGAAGGGGAAGGGGAGAGTTGAAAGCGCGCTCATGCTCTGCAGGATACCACACGAGGCACCCAGGGCCGCGCTCACAGTGACGATGTGCCTGACAGGACTACTTCCCGTTCGAGGAAGCAACTAACTAACATCCGTTCGTCTGAATCTAATAAGGGTGGTCAGAAAACCTGTGCGAATGACTCCCTGTCGAGGCACGGAAATCTTTGAAGACTAATGCTAGGGATTCTATGACATCCTCTAAGGAATCCTTGAGGACCCTACGTTCAGACTCCCCCTGCTGACCAATCCGGTGAATCCGAAGCCGGCCAGCGTCACCGCCCCTCTGACTAACCTGTCCTGACCGTAGCCGAACCCCAGCGCAGGGTTGAGCCCGATTCCAATGAGACTCAGTCTCCTCTTTTCCGGGGCCAAGGCACCGACCAATTTCTCTAGCTTGGCTCCATCCTCCGATTTCCACTCGACCAGTGCCCCGTCTCTGAACTCCAGTTCGGCGCGTCGCATGACCCCGTATTTCGTCAGGGTGTCTGCCAGAGTCACCTTTCCATTGGCGCTCTGAGGGTCGACTTCCTTGGCCACATAGCCGGGGGGCACGTATGTTACGTTGTACCCTGTCTTCCTATCTTCGTCGTCCACGGTTCCGTCTTCTATCTCGAGTTCTCCCTTTAGGGTGAACTTCAGCTCATTCTTCCCAGAGCTCAGGTCTGCAGCGGCTCCGTCGCCGAGCAGCGGAGACATCCTTCTCGCATAGGTTGCGATTTCGTCGTAGTCCACGAGCGCTGCCCTCAGCTGCCTCCGGGCGACATTCTCGACCGTCTTCCCCAGGAACTTGGCCATTTCCCTGCCTACGTACCCGAAGGTGAGCCTCGCCCCCCTCAGCCCGGCTTTCGCCGCCGCGTCATACCAGGAAGAATTGTATCTAATTGACTCCTCGCGTTCTTCAGGCTTCAGGGTCTTGGAATAGACCCCCAACGCCTGTCCGGGGACGAAAATGTATGCGTCTGTGCCTGCCAGCATTCCATACTCGTTCTTCCCCATTACTCCGATCGAGTCCTTCGGTGCCCTTCTGACCCCCTCGACGTAGGCCGTTTCGTCCTCATACACCATGATTGCCGTGCACCCCATGGCCCGGGCCTCGGCCAGCGCCCTTCTCGCGAAGGGGAGTCCGTTATCCCACGCCTCGACTGTGACCGACTCCCCCTTCTGGACGTGAAGGGTCTCGGTCAGGATCTTCTTCACAACCTCCGTATACAGAGCGTCGAGGGATTCACTTGGCATGTGTAGCCACTCCCAGGCCCGGCTATTTAGGCTCGGCCAGCAGCTCGCCAGACAAGAGTCTCTCGACTGCCCTTCTCGTGAACGCCACTCCCTGGGGGTCGCCGGTCAGGACGTGCCTGAACCTGCTCCCTTCGTACTCGAGGAAGACCTGGGGAACGAGGTAATCAGGCGTCCAGTCACCATACTTCTTGACAAGGTCATCAGCGACCCGCGCTTCGTCGGTATCTACGTCGTGAAGGACGCAGGGGATCCCGAGCTCTCTGGCCTTCTTCTGCACAGGCTCGACCGTGGTGGACAAGCAATGAGGGCACCATCTCGCATAGACCACGTGAATCGCCTTTGGTTTCTCCATCTGACCTGTCCTAGCGGTCGCGCTTCTCTATTAACCAAACGCCGATGTCAGCTCAGTGGACGCAGGGAGAGTGAGCCCTGGGCTGGAGGCGCAATGAACCTGCTCAATACAGAAAGGGGACGAGCCTTTTCGTTCTCTCCTTGTAGCGGACGTAATCGTCACCTAGCTCCTTTGTGAGCATCTTCTCTTCACTCGAGATCCTGTAGACGAGCACTACCACGAACATCACAGGCAGCCAGGCGGCCGCGATGAGGTTGCTTGACAGGACCCCGAGCCCGGTCCAAATGAGGATCTCCCCAAGGTATCCCGGGTGCCTAATCCTCGAGTAGGGTCCGTCACTGACGACCCTCTGCCCCTCGGTCATCATCAACGTCGTAGTGTAGTAGCTCCCCAAAGTGACAGCGGCCCATACCCTGAGCGACACGCCAACGAGCATTACAGCCAGTGCGGCGAGCTCCGGTCCGACGCCCGCCTGAACGGAACCTGTCCCAAAGATATCCAGGATTATGGGCACCCAGAGCCCGACACCCGTGGCTGCACCGATGAGCACCATGTTCCCCCGGTCATAGTTCCCTCCCCTCATGGACTTCGCCCCCGAGGTCCCCCTCAGGAGTCTCTGGACGACGAAGAAGACCACGATGACCGAATAGCCTGCTGCGAGAAACCAAAGGTTCAGTGCGGAGACCAAGGGCTACGGGCGCGCACGTGGCGGGCCTGGCTTATGTCGTTATGTCGTCTTCGACCGTCGACATGCGGCTAGTCCACCATCTCGCCGCAAGACGCGTTGACAGGCGTCGCAGTTATCGCGCTTGCATAGTCCGATGCAATGATCACTGCAGCGTTGGCCACTTCGGCGACGAACGGAGATCGCTTCAGGGCCGTGTGATCAGCCTCCGACCTCTCGACCTGCTCCTTGGTGGTCCCTCTCGCCTTGGCGAGGAGCGCATAGACTTCCTGCAGCGCGGGGTTCTCCGGGGTGGCCCCCGTACGAAGGCAGACCACTCTTACTCCATGGGGTCCCACTTCCATGGCCAACTGCTTAAGCATGGCCTCTATGGCCGCGTTCGCCACCGAAAACCCGCCCGTTTCCTGTACCGGCAACCGGCCGTTTCCCGCTGTAATCCCCAGTATCACTCCGCTCTTTTGCTTCTGCATTATCCGAGCCGCCGCAGTCGACGTGATGAAACAGGATTTCGCGCGTGTGAAGGCAGCCCTGTCGAACTGTGAAATTGAGAGCTGGGCAAGCTGTGACCCCATAGCCACGCCTGTGGATATCAGGTTGTAGGATACGTCCAGCTTCCCCTTGCCATCGACAATCCGCTGAAGATGTTCTTCCACCGAAACCGGATCGAGTGCGTCCACCCGGGATGCTTCTGCGAGCCCCCCCGCACTGGTGATCTCTTCAGCCAAAGCTTTGGTCGTTTCGGGCGTTCTCCCGGCCAGAAACACCATGGCGCCCTCTCTGGCAGGCATGAGGGACCCTGAAAAGACGCGAAGAAAGATTCTGTCGGCTGGATTCGATACCATATACCGCCAAGGCTTCCGGGCCGCGAGCGTCAACGAAATCGTAGCGAAGGCAGGGGTGACTCAGGGCGCGTTCTTCCACTACTTTCCTACCAAGAACGATCTCGGATACACTCTAACCGAAGAAGTGCTGAAGGACATGATGCTTGACCGGTGGACAAGGCCACTCTCTGCCTACAGTAATCCGATCCAAGGCATAGCGACCCGGTACAGGAAGCTCATGGAAGCGACGACCGACGAAGAGATGGCGCTGGGATGCCCCCTCAACAATCTGACGCAAGAAATGTCCTCCGTCGACCCGGTCTTCAGGGATAAGCTCCGAGAGGTATTGCTGACGTGGATTGAAGAGACAGAGCGGTACCTCAAGAAGGCGCAGGCTGAAGGCTATTTGAAACCGGAGGTCGACGCAAGGTCGGTGGCCGAGTTCCTCATAATGATGGAGGAGGGCTCCTGGGCCCTGGCGAAGGTCCTCGGTGAAAGAAAGGTATACCAGTCCATGTACGACGGATATCGCCAGTATCTCGAGTCAATCAGTGTTAAACGGGGGAAGGGCGGGGCTCGGTCATGAGCCCTGCTGGGGCAGAGGGTCCAATCGATGCCAGAGACGTCACAACGGAGATCAGGGTAAGGGAAATCGCCAGGTCGAAGGAATGGCACACGAAGCTTTCCAGGAAACCACCAGACCTCGAACCTTTTCCGGGGAATGTGGAATTCAAAATCGGGGGCGCATGGGTGACAGGGAAACGCGACAGTTGATGAAGTCCTGCCCCCTAGGGTAACACTAGCTTGATGGACAGCAGGCTATCGAAGATTCTCAACGAAGTCTACGAGTTCGGTCAGGACCATGATTCGAAGACAGAAGACCGAACCAAACGCATGTTGAACATAACCCCCGACACGGGACTGTTCCTGTCAATCGTCATAAGAGCCGTAGGAGCCAAGAAGGTGCTTGAAGTTGGGACATCGAACGGATATTCCACGATCTGGATCGCTGACGCCCTTCGTCAACAACGGGGGAAGGTCCTGTCTGTCGAGGCGTCTCCGGAGAAAGTGGCCATGGCTAAGAAAAACATCCAACTCGCCGGGCTGGCGGATTTCGTAGACTGGCGACATGGTGACGCCCGGACGGTCCTGCGGAAGCTTCCCTCGAATTCCTTCGACGTGGTGTTCATGGACGCTGAGCGCCCACAGTACGTCAGCTACTGGGACGATATCGACCGCGTCTTGAAACCTGGAGGAGTCTTGTTAGTCGACAACGCGCTCGAGCCAAGGCCCGAAGAGCTGGTCGGGTTCTTCGCCGAGATCAAAGACACGGGTCGGTATCTCTCAGAGGTCCTCTCTGTGGGTAAAGGGGAGTATCTTGCCTTCAAACTTGAAGGAGCAAAACGGACCGGTCGTCGACAATCCTGACCGGGTCCGCCGACTCAACCCGGCGCTATGAGGCCGCGCTAAACTTAGTTTGCGTTACGCTGCTATGTTCTCGCGATATGAGATGGACTTCCCTTCCGAATGAAGGTTCCTGCGCACTAGTTGCGGCTATCAAAACGGTCCTATTCCTTTTTAGTTTCCCGGAGTCGCCAAAGACCGAAGTCCCCGACAGTTGAGGGGGTCTCCACCTCGTTATACCACCGCTTCGTGGTCCCGAGCTTCGCCCTCATCTTCCAGCGGAGCGACTTCGGTCGCTCCTCGATGACTTTGAGCAGATGCTGAATCCTCCCGACTATGGTCGCCCTTTCTTCATTGGGAATCTTCAGGGGGTCTATGTTTACCTCCTTGCTGGCGGTCTCCAGGTTCTCTAAGATTTCGACCATCTTCTTCAGATTCGTCGTAGCCGTATAGTAGAATCCCCAGTCGTCCGAAAGTAAATCGGCGATGTAAGAAGAATTGATCTTTTCCCCATCGGTGCCGTCCTCCGACAGGTCGTGTGACTTCAGGAGCAGGAGACAGTCCTTGAGGTCTTTCTCGCTGAAAGAGACCCACATCTGAATCTTCTCCAAAAGGAGGTCGGCCAGGGTAATGGTCAGCGGGTCGATGCCAATCCTCTTGCGGAAATCGATGGTGTGATTGGCTACTAGCAGCTCGTCCATAATTACGTCGACCGTGAAGTATCCTTCTGGATGGAAGTATATTTGACGCTGGGAAGCCGACGACGACAGGGTACTGGGCCGCTTCTCGTAATTCAATGTCTGGAAGTATTTGACAAGGTTATTCCGTTCTTTGAGCAAACCTGCAAAATCAAGATCCGTGTATTCTTGCCCACCTGAGGTCATCCTCCCCAGCCGCCGGGCGAAATCCTTCTCGCTCGGGCACCTCAGACCTATCGCCACTCCTCCCATTGCCCTCAGCGATACGCCGAACCCTTTCGATTTCTCGACTATGCGCACGGCCTCGCTAAGGAAATACTCGGTTGGGACCACACCGTTCCACTCGGGCGGGAGTCGCCGGTACTGTTGGGTCCCTTGTGCCACAGCGGCATTACGTCATAGTGCACGATAAATCCCTTTGTCGAATAGGTAAATCCCTACTGGAGTACATCCGCCTTTCGAGAACCAACACCGGATTCGAACCCGACAAGTTACCAACCAATTCATCAGGGTGTCGAGGCTTTCAGGTCATATGGTGAAGGGGCAGGATATCAAGAAATAGACGCACCAGAGTCACTTCGTCATGAGCGAGAAGGCCCGCCCGAAGTTCAGCTTCTCAAGGAAGCTCGGAGGAGGCGAGTTCCTCAACGTGGCGGTGTGGCCCGGGAGGTCGAATCCAGAAGACGAGGTCGTGAGTGTCCAGTTGAGGAAGTTCGACGGCGAATGGAAGACCCGGGCAAGGGTGGCTCTCTACAGGACAAAGGATGGAACCTACTCCGAGCTTCCTGAAAGGACACCGACCCAGGCTGAAGGCGTCTGACGTAAGTCGAACCAGGGGTGCTCGGGCTCCGGCGGCCTGGGTTCTCGTTGGAAGGGCTCGGGTACCATCATTTGCTCCATGTGTACTCTTCTTGCTGGCTCGACTCAACTAATATGGACTTTGGCTCTATTCCAAAGCTTTGCTCTTGGCCTTCAAAGGCGATGTCAAAGTGCGCCGCGGGTCGGTTGCCAGAGCCGGTAATCACTCCTTCCTGTCAAACCCAATTCTGACCAGCCTGAGAATGGAGGCGAAACACGGCTCACACAGGTCAGCGCTGGCCCATAGACAAATACGAACCGCGGCCCGCCCATCGGCCGGCGGACCAGATGTCCATCCTGATATTCAGGGGCAGAGCCTTCGACGGTAGGAGCTTCCACAAGTCTGCGGTCGTGAAAATCGACACCGACAAGGGGGTCATCCTGGGCTTCGGCGAGAGGGGAGAGGTGGAGGAGCACAGGGGTGCCAAGAGAATCGAGCTCGAAGACGCGACCATCCTCCCTGGGCTCATAGATGCCCATGTCCACTTCTATGCCGCAAAGGGCGAGGGGGTTACAGCCTGGGCTTCCGTTCCCGACACCCTGGCCGTGCTCCGCGGTGCGGGGGACCTGAGAAGGCTCCTCTACTCGGGGTTCACCGCCGTCAGGGAACTCGGGACCAAGGGGGGAGTGCACCTCGCCCAGGCAGTCGCTGAGGGCTCAATAGAGGGCCCTGAGGTCGTCTCCTGCTCCAGGGCGCTCGCCCAGACAGGGGGGGATGACGACCCTCCGGACTTCCCCCTCGAACTGGCGCAGCAGCTTGCGTCCTACACTTACTTCTGCGACGGCCCCTGGGAGTGCCGAAAGGCGGTCAGGAAGGTGGCGAGGGACGGCGGGAAGGTGGTGAAGTTCTATGCCTCGGGGGCATTCTCCCGAGGAGGCAAAATCGAGCCCAACTTCACGAGGGAAGAGATTAACGCGATCGTGGACGAGTCGAGGCGCCTGGACCTGAAGGTTGCCGCGCATGCCTACGGGGAAGAAGCGCTGGGCAACATCGTCGACGCAAAGGTGGACTCCATCGAGCACGGCCTGGGCCTCACGTCGAGGATAGCCAGCGAGATAGCGAAGAAGGGGATCTACTACGTACCGACCCTAGTAACCTACAGCAATCCTGCCTACAAGAACCGGTATAACGAGATGGTGAAGCGTCACCTCTCCGAAGACACGGAGATAGCGAAGGAGCACGGGGTAAAGGTGGTGATGGGGTCGGACACAGTCGGTGACGCACCCAGACCTCACGGCAGGAACTACGAGGAGATAGTAGCGGAGGCCAAGTTCCTGGTCAACAAGGAGGCGCTGGTCGCCGCCACGTCTAGAGCAGCCGATTGTCTTGGCCTTGAAAAGAGCGGGATGCTGGGCGAAGGGTTCAGGGCAGACGCGGTTGTCGTCAAGGGGAGTCCACTCGAGAACATCAGCGTCCTAGCCCCTGAGAAAGTCCTGTACACCATCAAGGCAGGAAGGCTGTTCTCGCCGGCTTTCTGATGTTGCTCCAGTGCTCGGGGTCCGGGCGTGAGGTCTTCAATTAGCAGGCGGCTAGCAGCTACTATCCTGCTCTGAAGAGACGTAGGTCAGAATGACAATTGCCGCAGGACCCTTACAGGCTTAAAATGAACTCTGTCTCAGAACCTCGGGTGCTTCATTCGCACTCCAGACCTAGACTCATGTCGAGCTCGGGAGACCAAGAGCTTGAGGACTGGGTCGTTCCGCGCCGGCATATAGGCCGAAGAACAATCATAGCGATAATTGCCATCGCTGCTGTCCTGATCATCGGGAGCCTGGCCGTGCGCTTCCCGTCAACCTTCTTG
Organism: uncultured Nitrosopumilales archaeon; assembly: GCA_964413565.1. GTDB lineage: Archaea > Thermoproteota > Nitrososphaeria > Nitrososphaerales > Gagatemarchaeaceae > UBA183. The sequence goes on from CAYPSJ010000018.1 coordinate 30,327, forward strand.
GGAGAGTTCGGTCCCGCGCCCGTGTGGCACCCGTTTGGCGGAGTCTTCTCAAGCTCGGGGGAGCTGGCATCGGAAGACTGCAGCCTGGGGAACCTCCAACCAATCCTGGGCGGAACCGCCGCACAGAGGATGACCCCGCAGTCCACCGTTTCCTGCTCCTACCACGGACAGAACTACCAGGGTGTGATAGGCACCGACTGCAACCTTACGCCCACGGGACCGATCCCCTCGATTAACGGGACGTTGGTTCCCTACAACGGATGCGTACTGAGCTATGCGCCCCTGAATTACATGTTCTCCGGGCTGTTCAACCTGACGGCCAAGGCGACGAATGCTTCTCTTGCCGTGTACTCCAACCAGGCAGTGCTTGCCAACATCACCACGACCACAGCTTGGAAGAACTACCACTGCTCTATGGCCTCCGACAACAGGACCAAGACCAGCGGGCCGATGTCGTGCTACTACCTTGGGATTCCATACTCAGCGATTGATCCCGTGACGGTCTGCGAATTCCGAACCCCAATCCAAGTCAATGGAGCGGCGATGCCACAAGGAGCGTGCATGTTGCAGAGGTCGGAGCCCGTGGTAGGTTGACGATTTGGACGACAACACCCGGCTCCACATGAGGGGGCTGAGGGTCCTCGACTGTAGACCAATGCTTCGGCGGTGGATACGGCAGGAGGCGGCTGGTGTGCTGTTTGGACAAGCAATCATTAGGTAGAAGCAACTCCTTTTTGGTCTGTGGCCGAAGAATACGGCATTGACTGCGCCTGCGGCTTCACCATGACTACTCCCCACGGAAAGGAGGACGCCATAGCCGTAGCCCAGAACCATGTCAGGAGAATCCATCCAGATATGGCATCCACCAGAGAGGCCGTCGAGCCTTTCGTTAAGAAGAGGTAAGGGCACCAAGCCCTACCTCTTGTTTTTTTCACTATCAATCTCTGGACGCAGATACTACCCACTCCGCCAAAACACCTAGTCCAGATCCATCCGGAGCTGGCACGGCGGTCCGAGCGCTCGGCTCGAAGGCGTCTCTTGCGGGAAAACCCTCTAATTCAGGAGGACTTTGCTCTCCATCACGACTCGAAAGGGGAGCCTGACGTCAGCGCTCGAGTTACTGGGAGTCATGTCCGGGGGGAAGGCTACTATAACGATACACGGACACCCTGTCATAAATGTGGACGCAGACGAAAAGACCCTGGAGGTGGATGCGGGAGGAGCCAAAAAGGCGGGTCTGCGTCTCTCGGATCTTGTGCGCGAAGGAGGGGGGCCGCTTGCCGCGCTGACCGGCTCACTTCGGATTGCAGGCATCCTTTCCGAACAGGGGTGGGAACTGACCCTGCGTTCAGAGGGGGACGACCTGCTTAAGATGGGGAAGGGGGCTCACCGCCTTAGTGGCCGGATTAGTGCAAGTCCCCTAAAGGCTAGGAAGCTGCTGAAGGCTCTAAGGTAGACCTCGGCCTTCGTCTAGCTTCTCGTCATCATAGCCACGTTCTTGCTGGCTGAAGCCTTCTTCTCGTCTTCGGTTATGTCTCGTATGTGGCTGGTCACCGTTACGAGGCCGTTGAACTCGACGCTCATCCCAGTGCTCGGGAACCTGACGTTCATTCCTTGCAGGTTAATGTCGACTTGCGAGTGCTTGTCCGACAGGGCTTCCAGGAAGTCAGCTACGATTGACTTTTCAGCTCCGGTGGCGTGCTTCGATTGTGCCATGTCCTGAGGATTTCAGCATCTTGGGTATTTAGAGGTTGGGAGGACAAAGAACTCATGCGGTTCCCGGCAAATTCGAACCGGAATTCGAGTCAGGTTCTGCCCTGTACACCCAACGGTGTCGACTGGTTCCGTGTTTCATGCACGTCGTGGCTGCAGAATAGGTTCATTCTTCGCTCTTACAGTCGTCATTACTGGTGAACCTCGAGCCACTCTGCCCACCGAGCCTAATGTTTAATGTAAGGCGAGGCGTGCGAGCCGCCATGGCCGAAGACCGGGTTGTGCTTGTCACCGGTGCCTCGTCCGGCTTCGGCAGGGAGACCGCGTCCCTTCTTTCATCACGGGGTTTCAGGGTCTTCGGAACCAGCAGGAAACAGTCGGGCAACCAAGACAACATCGAAATGCTCCAGCTGGATATCAGTTCCGACGAGTCTGCGAG
>CAYPSJ010000019.1:0-7500 GCA_964413565.1 uncultured Nitrosopumilales archaeon
TCGGGGGCTTGAAAGCACGGGGGCACCCTGTGGGCGCGACCGGAGTCTACCAGATCGCTGAGGTCTATCTCCAGCTTACGGGCCAGGCCGGCAAGAACCAGGTCGAAGGGGCCGAGTACGGCGTCGCCCAGAATGTGGGGGGCGTTGACACCACCGCTGCGGTGCACGTCTTCGGGAGGGCGTCCTAGGTGTCAATCCAGTATTGGCGCATAAGAGACAGGTACTACCGTCTGATTGGGAGCAAGTGCGTGGACTGCGGGGACGAGTTCTTCCCCCCGGTCTACAGGTGCAAGGGGTGCGGCTCCGAGCACATCAAGGACAAGGAGATGCCCAAGACAGGGAAGATCATGACCTATACAGTGCTTCACGAGCCGCTGCCGGGGTTCGAAGCGCAGACCCCACTATACCTCGCAGTGGTGAAGCTCGACAACGGGACGAGAATCCTAACGCAGATCGTGGATTCACCCGACGACTCCGTCAAGACGGGCGCAAGGGTGCGGGCGACCATCAGAAGGGCGATGGTCGACGGCGATTCTGGACAGATCATCTACGGCTACAAATTCCTAATCGTCTAACTCAATCAATCTGCAAAGTCAGCAATCAGAGCCTCGTCTCCCAAATCCCAACCTCCAGCATGTTCATCATGGAATAGGCAACCCAAAGAAGGGTCTACGCCTTCACGAGGTCGACGGTAGGAGTAACCCGCCTCAATATGCCGACGAGTTCGGACTAGCTGGAATCTCAGTTAACCCGTTCGCCATGCCTGTTTCCATTCGTCTCCGCTAACGTGCAGATTATTCAGAAGATTTTCGAGTTGACGGGTCTTGTCAAGCGGGAATGCGGGATGAACGCCAATCATGATCATGTAGTCAGTAAAGGGAAAGAGGAGTTCGACGAGTTTCTCTCGCCTTGCGATGATCGTTCGCATATTTCCGAGGAACAGGTCTGAACCTGCCAAGTAGTTCTTGGCTGCTGCCCAGCGCTCCATACGCTTACGGGTCTCCTCCGGTGGTTCCAACGGGTTCAGACCGGCACGTTTGGCGGAGTCTAGAATCATGCCGTCTTCGCTCACTATGGTGACGAAGTGTATGCTGGGATGGAAGGAGAAGATAGACGAAATCTGATTCTGGGAGAGGGGTCCCTTCACGCGAACGTGAGAATCGCGGAGTCTAATAATCATTCATCGCTTTTGCAATCACCGTCATCGTGCCGCTGATTCTGAGGATGATGAAGAGGGACTTCATCTTCTGCTTTCTAGTCTCAACCTGGACCTCGAAATCGAGGCAGGTTGGTTCGATTGGGAGATGGACGATGGTACTAGTTTCGGAGTCCATAATCCGTTAATTCAAAATCTCTTCGAACCTAATTATGGCCTCTCTCTCCGCCATGTGGGGTACAGAGAAGCAGCTTTCGGACTTGCGCCTCTATGCGCCTGACCTCAAAGTTGTGCCCCCGCTGGGGTGCTGAGGTGCGGAACTGGTGCCAAGAACGTTGACTACCTGTCCCAACTGTGGGAATGAAATCAAGGAGGACTTCAGCTTCTGTCCCTTCTGCGAGACGCCTTTGAAGCCCTTCTGCCCCTCCTGCAAGAGGGAGCTTGAACCGGGCTATGCGAGATGTCCTTACTGCGGTTTTAGATTGGGGTCAGAGACGCCTGCAAAGAGGCTTTACGTGAAGGGAGGCAGGTCCAGGTTCCTTAGCCTCATCATCGTTCTCTCAGTTGTGGGAGGAGTAGTCGATATCATACAGGGGGCGAGCGAAAGCACGTACCAGTATTCGAACTTCACGTACCCCCCAATTCCTGAGCTGGCACGTTATCTTGCCCTGGCGCAAGTCCCAATAGGAGTATTGGTGATTCTTCTCGGGATAGTGCAATTTTTCATATTCTACGGGCTCGTCTATGGCAAGGCATTCTCGAGGAAGTACATACTCAAGCTGGTCAGCCTCACTTTCGTACTCTCCCTTGCCATGTTCTCCCTGGACGGGATGATGTCGCTCGTGTACTCCTTGCCGTCCGCCGTATTGTCCTTAGACATCTTCTTCGTCTTTTGGTCTTTCTTCTTCCTGATCGTTGTGTGGCGATACGTGATCATCCAGGAAACAAGGGCGATTTTACGCTCAACGGGCGTTTCCTAGGTCGGCACGCTTCCGTACTCTCGTCGCCGTGAAGGCTCAAGCATAGCATATATCCTGACCCTGGCAGCCTTGCCGTCGATGTCCTCCGAGGAAGTCGTACGCATCGCGCAGCAGCGCGGTTTCTTCTTCAAGACAGCGCCCAGCTACCCAAATGCACCTGCTGGTTTCCTCGACTACGGGCCTCTCGGCGTAGCCCTGAAGGCTCGAATCATCGAGCTCTGGAGGAGGATGATCGTAAAGCGGGACGGGATGATAGAAATCGACGGGGCCCAGATCCTCCCCAAGGCAGTATTCGAGGCATCCGGCCACCTTTCCAGCTTCACCGACCCCTTCGTGAGGTGCTCGAAGTGCGGCTCTGTCTACAGGCCAGACAAGCTCCTCGAAGAGAAGACAGGGAAGACTGTCCCAGAGAAATTGAGCGATGCGGACTACGACTCGTTGATGGCAAAGGCGGGGGTGAAGTGCTCGAAGTGCGGTGCGAGCCTCTCCGGCACAACCCGGTTCAACATGATGTTCAGGGTCGGGATAGGGCCGGCCGGGGAGGAAGCATACCTCCGTCCCGAGACATGCCAGAGCATCTTCGTCGACTTCCCCCTCCTCTTCAAGACCCAGAGGGCGAAGCTCCCCATTGGAATGGCCCAGGTAGGGAGGAGCTTCAGGAACGAGATAGCCCCTCGGCAAGGGCTGCTCAGGCTCAGGGAGCTCAACCAGGCGGAGGTGGAGGTCTTCTTCAACCAGAAGAAGACGGACGCTCCGATCTACGATTGGGCGAAGGGGGATGTCCTTTCGTTCAGGATGCCGGACGGGAAAGACATCCAGATGAGCGTTGGCGAGGCCCTGCGCGACGCCGTCGTCCCGAACATGTTGATCGGACACTACCTCGCACTGATCACAAGATTCTACGAGGCGGCGGGTGTTCCGAGGAGCTCCCAGAGGCTGAGGGTTCTTTCTGACGAGGACAGGGCTTTCTACTCAAAGGCAGCCTACGACCTGGAGGTCAAGATAGGCACAGGGTGGCTAGAGCTCGTCGCCTGCAACTACAGAGGGGACTACGACCTCGGAGGGCACGAGAAGGCGAGCGGGACGGACTTCACGGTCGAGGACGGGGGGGAGAAGGTCCTCCCCCACGTGTTCGAGCTGTCGCTCGGAGTTGACAGAAGCACATACGTGGTGATCGAGCTCTCCATGAAAGGCGAAGGGGACAGGAGGAGGATGGCACTGAAGCCTTACCTGGCGCCCATCCAGGCTTGTGTCTTCCCACTTGTTAACAAGGACGGGCTGCAGGAGGCCGCAGGGTCCATTGCGGCGGAGCTGCGCGTGAGCTTCGACGTTTTCTACGACGAGTCCGGCTCCATCGGGAGGAGGTACGCCCGAGCTGATGAGTCAGGGGTGCCCGTCTGCCTAACGGTGGACTACGACACCCTGAAGGACAACACTGTGACCCTCCGGGACAGGGACAGCAGGGATCAGGAGCGCGTGGCCGTGTCCGACCTGGTTGCTAGGCTCGGCGCCATCACGAAGTTCCCTAGATTAGAGGTGCCAGCGCCAGAATCGTAGCGTAGGCGACCGCTGCGCCTGCGACGGTCGACACCACGTTGACAATGTTGTTCTCTATGTACCACTTCCCCTGGGTGGCCTTCGTTTTCTCTCCGCAGTGCTTCAGGGCCTCTGTGGGCTTCAGGCAGATGACGCAGTGCCCTTTCCTCTGCACCGTCGCGCCCACGAGGCTGTCAAACGCTGCCCCGAAAACGCCCCCGACGACGCAGATAGGGAGGATAAGGTAGGGGTCAGGTAATATTCCCAGCGCCAACGCCATTATCCCGATGACGAGGGAAGCGAAGGCAGCCCCTACGAAGCCGAGGGTGGTGACGCCCCCCGACGTCCCAGGTGTCACCGCCTGAGTAGGATGAGTGATCAGCATTGGCTGGCTGTGGCTCAGAAGGCCGAGTTCGGTGGCGACCGTGTCGGCGGCGGAGGTGGACACGGCTCCAAGGAAGACCGCAGCAGGAACGACACCCGGGCTCGCCAGGTTCCAGACAGCAGCGACTGACGCGAGACCCCCATTAGCGAGAATGTGGGGCCAGTTTCTCGCGCCCCCCTTCCCCTGGGCACTTCCCAGGCGCCGCTTGTAGCCGTACTTGTAGAGTGTGAACACCACGCCGAGGCTGAAGAAGATGGCGACTATGACGAACCAGGAGAATCCTCCGCCGTACATGACGGCGAATCCCACGGTCGCGCTTGCTAGAAACCCTCGGGCGTCGATGGTGTTCAGCAGTACCGCTGCGAGGGCAAACGCCACCACCACGAAGAACTCTACCACCACGGTTACGAGGGTCATTATGGGCCCACCCTCTCCATCGTTCCTGTCAACGGCGGGGGCGCCGCCGACTTCATGGAATTAAATCGAGCGGAACCTCCTCGTCTGATGACTCTTAGCGTGATTCAGTTCCAGAGAGGTCTCCCCTTTCAAATACTCAGAACTCAGCCTACCTTTTATTCCCCAACCCATCCTGCCATTTCGACTCTTCGTGAAGGCTATCAAGTCTGTCGCGTTCCATTACAGGTCGACGCCACAGACAGTCGAGCTTCTTCAGACCTTCCGGACGATGGTGAACGATGCCATCCGTATCTGCCTAAAGGAAGATGTTAAGGGACGCCTGACCCTAAGGAACAGAATCTACAAGGAGTTCAAGGAGAGATACGATGCTGTCTCTTGCTTTCCTTACTCAGTCGCGGAAGTGGCGTGGTCAATCGTGAAGAAGCACAGGAGGTGGCAGAGGAGACCGGTCGCGAGAAAACTTATGCTCAAGATGGACTCTGCCAGCTACTCGCTCAACTATGGCATCATATCATTGCCGTTCAAGAAGGGGGGACGGCTACTCGTCCCACTCCAGTACGGAGACTACCAGAGTTCGATTCTCATGGACGAGACTCTCAAGCGCGGCTCGGTGACGATGACCAATACCACGATTTTTATCGCATTCTCGAAAGAGATTGAGGTGGCTTCGCCTCTGAAAAGGGTCGGCATCGATTTGAACGAGAAGTCTCTCGTCGAAAGTGACGGTACGAAGTTAGACCTCTCCAAGGCTGCCCGGTTGCACACGGAGTACGGGATAAGGCGTAGGGACTTCTTTGCAAGACACCACGAAGACTGGAAGGTGAACCAGAAGTTCGCAAGCTCTAGAAGAGAGAAAGAACGTGTGAGGCAGTTCCTGCACAAGGTCGCTAAGCAGATTGTTCAGAAGGCAAAGAAGAACCGCGAAGGAATCATCCTTGAGGAGCTGAGGGGCATCCGCTACAAGAGCAGAAGGGGGAACGGGGACGGCCCTGACAGGAGGCGCAGGATCGCCCTCTGGCCTTTCCGGCAACTGCAGAATTACATAGAATACAGGGCAAGATGGGAAGGTATCCCGGTAGAATACGTCTCCGCTTCTTGGACCTCCCGGACATGTCACGTCTGCGGGTTCGTCAACGAGAAGCTGAAGATTACAGACAGGGAGTGGCTATGCCCTTGTGGTGCCATTCTCGACCGCGACCTCAATGCGGCAATCAATGTGGAGCGCCGCGGGACGATACCATGTCTGGGTGAGGTTCGCCCAGGAGCGCAGGGCACAGATGAAGCTGTGAAGGGGAACCCGACGACTCCGGTAATCCTCCGAGCAGAAGCCCTGAAGGGGAGTCCCTAAGTTGTCAATCAACCCGGGAGTTCCCAGAGCCAATTAAATACACACCTGGGGGCCTCCAGAATCGTGACGAGGATCCTCTACGGCGTCAGCCCCATAGGCCTGGGGCACGCGACGCGTTCCCTCGTCCTTTCGCATGAACTCGGGCGCAATGGAGCGGAAGTCAGGTTCTTCTCGGGTGGCAAGGCTGCCGAGTTCATCCGGGAGAGGGGCTTCAGGGTGGACGACATCGTCGAGGACCCCGTGCCGCACGTCTCCGACGGGGAGATGAGCAGGGTGGCCCTCTGGTACGTCAGGTCGTGGATTGCAAACAGGAGAACAATTCCGCGGACTCGTCGGCTCCTGGACTCCTACTCGCCTGACCTGGTGGTCTGCGACGAGGAGTTCTCTGGCATGGTCGTAGCCGGGGAACGCGGGGTTAAACGCGTGTTCGTCGCCGACGAGCTGGCACTCGGGTTCGCGCGTACCTGGTTATCCCGCAAGATAGAGGAGAGAGTAGACAGATGGTACAAGAGCCTGCAGGAGTCAGTTGACCTTCTCCTAGTCCCCGAGCCAGGGGAGAGCGGGGGTAACAGGAGATTCGTGGGCCCTATCGTGAGGGCGCCAACGCTATCCCCTGCCGAGGCAAGAGCTTCCTACGGCCTCCCTAACGGAGGGATGGTCCTCTTCGCCACCAGTGGGAGCGGGCTGGGGAGAGAGCTTGCGCTCCGGGTGCGAGACGCCATTGCAAAAGCAGGGTTGGCCGGGACGAGTCTCGTCATCACGGGCAACCGAGGCCCGAGGGTAGATGGGAGTGAGGTCTATGACCTTGGGGTCGTACCGGACAACCAGAACCTTGTCGCTGCTGCTGACCTGGTGGTCTCAACCGCCGGCAAGAGCACCATAGACGAAGCCGCCGCATCCGGGACGCCGATCATAGTCATACCCATCAGGCACCACGCCGAGCAGGAGAGGAACGCGGCTGCCCTGGGATACACGAGCGGGGACGTCTCAAGGCTCCCGGATCTCATAAGGGAGATGTACGGAAGGAGGCAGCCACCAAGGAGGTTCAACGGCGAGGTGGAAGCGTCCAGGGCAATCCTGTCTTTGGATGGAGCAGACAGCGCAAAAGCGCCTTAGGGGCGCACTCCGGCGAGGGACTCGATTATCGCCTCCTCCGTGGGAGCGGCGGACAACGCGAGAACGAGGCCCTCCCTTCGTGCGAGATCGACGGCTAGAGGGTCGACCTCCCTCGGACCATGGATGACCACCACTCTCGGCTTCAGCTGGGAAACCCTTATGGCGACAAGGGGACTCCTCCCCATTCCTACCTTTGTGAAGACTAGCGCTCGCTCGGTCGTCGCGCCGAAGATTCTGTAGAAATCGTACCCCGATAACGCGTAGATGGTCTTGATGCTGTCGACGACTGTGTACCCGTAGAGCTTCACTGCATTGGGATCGCCGACGAGCACAGTGGCTGCGAGGGCGTCTAGTATCTTCGGGGCGCCCACGGGGGAGGTGAACTCCCCTATCGAAAGGATTGCTTCGTCCTTGTCGGTCGATAGGAGACGGGAGACGAGCCTCCCTTTTCCCTCGTCTATCTTGACCAGGGCCTCGATGTATCTTCTAACGAACTGCACTCCAGGGGAGGGCCTCCTACCGCTCTCGTAGTCGCTGAGCACCGATGCGGATATGCCAAGAG
>CAYPSJ010000020.1:0-70824 GCA_964413565.1 uncultured Nitrosopumilales archaeon
AAGGCGATGACCGCGACATCCGGCCCGGGCTTTTCGCTCATGCAAGAGACGATCGGCTGGGGTTTCATGACAGAAACGCCATGCGTCGTGGTGGACGTGCAGAGGGCGGGGCCAGGGACAGGCCAGGCAACGAAATCTGCCCAGGGTGACGTGATGCAGGCCCGCTGGGGGACCCACGGCGACTACGCTGCGATAGTCCTCTCCCCCAACTCCGCCCAAGAGATGTTCGAGCTCACAATACGGGCTTTCAACCTCTCTGAGAGATACCGGACCCCTGTCGTCCTGCTGGCGGACGAAACCATAGCCCACGTCAGGGAACGCGTCAACGTCCGGCCAAGGGAGAACATCGAGATTGTGAACCGCGGGCACCCCAACCCGGGGGACACCCGATTCTTCGGTTCCGAAGGGATCGCCCCCATGCCCGCCGTAGGCGAAGGGTTCAACGTCGCCGTGACCGCATCGACCCACGACGAGACTGGGATGAGGTTCACCCAGGGCGCACCTGTTCACCGGAGGATGATTGAAGCGTTGAACGCCAAAATCTACAACCACACGCAAGACATCGTGGAGACCGAGAACCGCAACATCGAGGAGAATTGCGACGTCGGTATCGTATCCTTCGGGTGCACCTCCCGATCAGTATACGAGGCGACCGCGCGGGCGGAGGCAGCGGGTGTAAGGGTAGGTTACGTCCGCCTCAAGACGATATGGCCCTTCGCCGAGGAGGCTGTCTCAAGGCTGGCGGAAAGCGCGAATATGATCATCGTTCCAGAGATGAACCTGGGTCAGATATCGGGCGAAGTGGAAAGGGTCGCAGGGCGCAGGGTCACCAAGCTGAACAAGATAGGTGGGGGCGAGCTCATCACCCCCGAGAACATTCTGGAGGTAATCACGCGTGCAAACTGAAGGTGCAACTGGTTTCACGTCGCGAACTTACATGCGGAACTTGAAGCTCCCCTTCTGCCCAGGGTGTGGCCTGTACCTCCTGAGTGACACCTTCCTCAGGGCTGTCCACGAACTCGGTCACAGGAATCTGGACGGGTTCTGCTTCACGAGTGGTATTGGCTGCGCATCATGGATTCCCTCTCCTTACTACATGGCCGATTCGGTTCACACCCTGCACGGCAGGAGCATCCCCGTTGCGACGAGCATCAAATTGGTGCGCCCCGACCTGAACGTCGTGGTATTCGGAGGAGACGGTGACATCGTCGGGATAGGGATGAGCCACTTTATCCATGCCGCCAGGCGGAATGCGGACATCCTAGTCATAATGGGGAACAACATGGTGTATGGGATGACAGGGGGGCAGGTCGCGCCTACGACCCCGCTCGGCACCACCACCACGACCACCCCCTACGGGAACTTCGAACACCAAGTAGATGCAGTGAAGCTCGCCATGGCAGCCGGTGCGGCCTATTCCGCCCGGTGGACCACGGCTCACCCGAAAGAGCTCAAGGACTCGATAAAGAAGGCGCTCCAGCTGAGCGGGTTCAGGTTCATCGAGGCAGTAACCCAGTGCCCTGTGGGCTTCGGCAGGAGGTCCGGATACGGAGACGCAGGGGCGATTCTGAAGCAGTTCAGGGAGAAGGCCGTGTCTGTGGAGGAAAGCCGAGGGCTGACCCCGAGCGAACTGGACTCGAGGATCGTGGTCGGAGAGTTCCTCGGCGGGCATCGTCCAACGCTGAACGAAGCCGTCGCAGACGTCTCAAAAAGGGGGATGGAAGCTGGTAGGGAAGACTGAGATTCGGTTCGGCGGCAGCGGAGGCCAGGGGGTGATATTCGCTGCACTGGTCCTGGGGAGGGCAGCCGTGCTGGACGGGAAGAACGTCCTGCAGACACAGGCCTACGGGGCCGAAGCCAGGGGAAGCCTGACCAAGAGCGAGGTGATCATCTCCGAGGAAGAGATCGGATTCCCTGCCGTGCGGAAGAGCGACATTCTCGTGACCATGAGCCAGGAAGCGACGAGCGGGCTACTCGAAGACCTGAGGGAGACTGGCACCCTACTGGTCGACAGCACCTCGGTCAGGGAAGTCCCTCCCACCAAAGTCAAGGTCGTCCGGTTCCCCGCGACAGAGACTGCTAAGAGAAAGTTCGGAGACGGGCTCTACGCAAACATGATCATGCTTGGCGCCCTCATTCAGGTGTCCGGACTCGTCGCAGCAGAATCAGTGGAGGAAGCGATCAGGGAAAGCACGACAGAGAGGAACTACCAAACAAACCTGGACGCTTTCAGGGACGGTCTGAAGTTACAAACCATTCAACTGGAATAGCGAGAAAAGGAGCCGCATCCAGGATGCCGTCGCCCACCCCACGACTCTCTGACATCTCAGGCGTATTCGATTCTCCACGACCCCGCCCCGCAATGCGGGCAACGGTCGGGCCACCCCACCATCGATGTCCATTTCCAGTTGCAGTGGGAACAGACGAAATTCTGTAAGGTCTTCACCTTCCCACATGCGTGATACTAGAATGCCTGGGCTATCTGCCTCGAAATCAACTTCGGGAAACCAACAGCACCAAAATTCCTTCGCTTCAGTCGAAGTTGCACTCAGGTGGTTGGCACTTGCTTCGGCACCCTGCGGCGGGGAAGGAAAAACGAGATCAGAGCGTTGGTCACGACCATCGCAGCGAGCCCCACGAAGAACGCGAGCACAAGCCCAGCCCCGTTCAGCGCCCTCGCATAAAACGACGTAAGGATGAAGGCCACATAGAGCGAAAATAAGCCGCCGACAACGCCGCGCAACGGCCTAGCGACCCGACTCGTGAGTGCCAGCCTCCCCCCAGAGCTCAAGATGCCCCAGACTCCGCACGCCGTGAAGAGGGAAATTATCACCTGTCCGAGAGCATGGCCGGGAAGGACCGGGTGGCCGTATGTCCCCCAGCTCTCGAGGTACTTTACAACAAGGGTGAACACGTCGGGATACCAGAAGATCATCAGTCCGATGATTATCAGGTAGCCGACGCCTGTGATTGCTCCCCATGCCGCGTCAATGGGCTCCCAGTCGTGCCGCTCCCATCTCTCCCTGCGCCAGGTCCACCACCAGTCGGCCGGGGAGTACTCTCCAACCCTGGCTCCGCAGCTTTGACAATAGATGGCACCTGAAGCCAGCTCCTTCCCGCATCTCTGGCAGTACATCCCGGTCAGAGGGCGGACGCTACGCCTTAACCCGACTCCCTAACAAACCCTCGAGGATCCTCTCATTGGCCCCGGACGCGAGCTTGGTGCACCTGTTAGGGTCTGCTCCCTGCTCTGAAACGGTTATTACTCAGTCTTGCTTCTTGTATATATTCGGACTGCCATGATGGTGATAGTCCGGATATTCCCGAGCGGCGAGCTGGAGGAGAGCTGGAATCGAGTCATCGACAAAATCGAAGATCTGTCGAATATGTACTGCACCCCCCTTTACCTTTCTCAGCGGGAAGAGGAGAAACTAATGACGCTCATCTATGACGTGAAGGACCCAGATCACCTCGCCGATATCGTCGTTAGAAAAATCCCAGAGCTTCTGCGTCCGGAAAAGATGAGAACTATCACTCTTCTGAGACCCGTCTTCTTCCCTGCCCCGAAGGACAGGCCGCAGAACCTAGAGAGATACCAGGTCTCTGTGAAGGCCAATTGCGCAGAGTTCGAGAGCATCTTCAACCACCTGCTCCACCTGAGCTACCCGACCGACGTGTTTCCGACATATGCGGCTTACTCCTTTGGCGAGGACGACATTCTGCTCTCAATGCTTTCTACGACCAGAGAAAGGCTTGGACAGTTTCTCGGTGAGCACTTGGAGTCCCAAAAGGGTGTAATCAGCGTAGGAATCGGCCACATAAGCAGATCAAAGAGGGTCGCCCCCACACAGATGTGGAAGAGGTATAGGGAGAACAGATATCTCTCCAGGCCGACTGCGGAACAGGAGGAGTATGACTTCTTGGAACGGGAGGTCCTTCAGGGGGCGCGGGAGCGTGATGTCGAGACTTCCAGCTTCTGGTAGTTTGAGGCTCTAGGAAGCAGAGACTGCCTCGTCCTTGCGAAGGACCGACGACATCTCCCAGACCTAGGCTCTGCCCACCAGTCTCTCGAGAGCGTGCACCGTTCCCGACCTGAAATGGCCCTCGTTCCATTTCGAAGCTATCCCGAAGACGCCTCTGAATTTCACGTCCCACGCAGCGGTGATACGGCTCCCGTCCACGGCTATAATCTGCTTCCCCGTGAACGGCCCTGACGCGTAGTCTATAGTCAGCGTCCGCTTTTCTTCATCGGTGTAAATGTTCGCCTCTCCAGAGCCCCCAAAGGCGAACTTGACCTTCACCCGTACCACTCCCTTATCTTCCCTCACGATGTCAAGCGAGCGCGTCCCGTGCCAATAGATCGGAATGTCCCTGATTGTCGACGCCCTCTTCCAGACTTCGAGGGCGTTGCCTTCTAGCTTCATTGACTCCTCAAACTGCATTCCTGGTTCCAAGGTGCCAAGCGCGTAGAAAAAGAGAGCGTTCGAAGTCGTCGTCAGTTTCGGGCTACTCTACCGCCCTTACCTTGTCTTCCATGCGTCTTTCCTTGTCACGCCTGTCGTCTACCCTCAAAACGAAGTCGACCCTCTTTGCTCCCATACGGAACAGGGATTCATGGGCCGCCTCCACCGCAGAAAGTATGTCGGAGAGTTTCTCCGCTTCAATCACGGTCGCCATGGGGGTCACCTGCAGCCTTAGACCCTTGGCCTTTTCGAGCTCTGCCAACGCCCTCCTGACGTATCTGCTTAGGCTCGTCCCTTCGCCTATGGGATGTATCGAGAACTCAGCGATAACGCGGTGCCCCTTCCTGGCCATGCCTGCGAAAGGTTCAGGCCGGCTAAAAAATCCACTGCTGGTGAGCGAACCGGCGTTAGGTGTACCACTTTAATACAACAAACTCCTCCAACAGAGGGGTCGGTTCCAAGGTGTCATCCGAGGTTCCGAAGCCGAGGAGCAGAGAGGGAGATTCCAGGGCCGAGGCTTTCGAGGAGGAGTACAAACAGTCGCACCCGGACGGCCCCTACCCTCCGGTGGAGACCAAGTCCAAGCCCGAAACGAAACCTGCCTGATTGCTGGGTTCCTGCGTAGAGCGGTCCTGCTGGCTACTCTTCCGTTTCCTCTTCGTCGCCCCAGCCTTCCTCGTCCTCGTCTTCTTCGTCCAGCTCTTCGTCTTCCTCAGACATGACCGCCCGCCCGTGCAAAAGCCGGTATTAACGTCTCACCCCTGAGCCGAAAGGAATCTCTTAATGGATGTCAGTAAGTTGAGCCTTGGGCATGCACTTTGAGGTGTCCATCATCGTCAAGGTTCCACGCACTAGGGTCTACTCCTCTTACACGGACTTCGAATCCATGCCGAAGTGGTCGAAAGACAAGCATGAAGTCAGGGTTGCGAGGAAAGAGGGAGACACGGTGTACCTCGAGAGAACTTCAGGAGCCGGAGGCGGCAGGAGGGCCAGAGAGATGAAGCTCTTCCCTCCCGAGAGGGTCGAATCCGAAGGTGAGACAAGGATGACTCAAACCAGGAGCGTCGTCAGGTTCGACGAAGTGCCAGAAGGGACGAGAATAACGGCTTCCTTAGACGTAGAGCTGAAGGGGCGCTGGTCCTGGTTCTTCAAGACACAGAGGAAGGAAGAGGCGGAGTCCTCAGCCATGGAGGAACTCAGTTCCTTTGCCAAGTATGTCGAAGGCGCTCTCGGTTCTACTGACCCAGTCTAAGCAGCCTGTATGTAAGTGCGTGAACCAATGGGGTCACGGCTATTGCCAGCCCGAACGAAGGTCCGACACCCAGCCATATGATGGTGGTGCTCACTGTCAGGAAGAAGACAGCGGGGGTGAACAGTCCCAACGTGGCACCTCTGACGAGTTGCGCCGCAGGCGCCGCCCCCTGCAGGCGGAACGTCGACGATGCCAGCACGCTGACATAGACCGGAAAGGGGGTCAGGAGTCCGCTCAACTGGGGGCCGAGCATTGTTGACGCCTGAGTTATGAGTAGTACGAGTGCTGTGGCAGCAACCATCCTGAACGCAATTTCCCACTTGGCCACGGGAAGATTTGATCCCATAGCACCCCGCGCCCTCGGCAGCCATCGATATGCTAGAAGCAGGAACACTACCACCCCGACAAAAGCTGCGACCGAAGGTACTGGGATGCCCACGAAGACAAGTGTCAGAAGAAAGAAGGCGCCCGAGCCGAGCAACACGGGGTAGGGCCATGACGTGCCCACCTGCCGCAGCGCTAGCCAACAGTAGGCGAAGGCAAAAAGAGTAATTGACGCTAGTCCCAAGATCACCCCCACAGACGCGTTCGATGCGAATTCGTCTCCCTGCTCCACGGCCAGGAAGAAAATCACGGGAGCCGATGTAAACGGAAGGCTCACCAGCCAGCCGCTCACCGCCGGGCCCCATCGATTCCCCACCAGGCTTGCGGCAAGGATCAGCGACGGAACCAAGAGAAGCTTCAGGAGGAAAATAATGTCAAACAAGCGGACCCATCTCAACGTGTCCTAACCGGGAATTTCTGACCTTCGCCGAGCAACGCCCTCCGCCGGCGCCTCATGGTGAAGTAAAGCGCCACCACGGCAATCATGGCTGTCACGGCCAGCGCTAGAACAAGGAGATTCGATGAAGAGTTCAAGGTGAAAGGATGGGTTGCGTTTCCATCGGCCTCATCGAGTGTCACGGTTCCCCAAGGCGTGCCCAGGGCCGCAACGAGGATTGCACGCAGGGTGGGCACGCCCACCCAAACGGTCTGCTCGCTTCAAAACACTTCTCTCTGAATCGCCGATTGAAACCCAATTTCACGCAGGCTTTCCGAGCGGTTGAACGTACAGCGGCCTTTCATCTGCCTCGGCGCCGAGAACCCTCCTGACAGCGGCTTCGCCAAAAGCGCCCATCACGACCGTTCCTATCCCCAAGGCAGTTGCCTGAAGAAAGATGTTCTGCGCAACATGGCCTGATTCCTGGAACATGTACTGGGTCCCTCTTCTCCCGTACTTCTCCGCCGTCCTGCTGAGCACGCCGGTGATTACGATTGTCGCTGCAGCTTCCTTAACGATGTCTTGGCCCCAGGTCGCGGCCTCCAAATCTGCGGAGACGTCGCCCCCTTTGACGGGCGTCAGCACATGTCCCTTGGGGTGGTAATGATACACGCCTTCAGGTAGAGCCTCGACCCCCGCCTTCCTTACCACGACATAGACTTCGAGGGGGAAGAGAGCTCCCGCCGAGGGAGCCGTCCGGAATCCACCATCTTGTTCCGTTATCCCCTGAGCGGCCCAGAGAATCTGCGAAAGGGACCGGAGCGTCAGTGGTTTCTGACTGTAGTGTCTGATTGACCTTCTCTGAGCCATCGCTTCCTCGACCGAGACATTCCCCTTCGTGGCTGCGAGAGGAAGTTCTATCGACGGAAGCACGACTGGAGAGCTTGCCAAGAACCGATCTGCCCTTCGAAAAATCGCAGGCTGTTAACATCGGGGGTCGTTTCTCACTCGTGAGAAAGCACTCCCCAGCAGAGTTCCAGGGGAAGCCTGCGGGCAAAGACACGCGAAACAGACCTGTCCTCGAAGAGACATCCCTGAAGGATGCGACCCGATTTGTCGACTAGTTTTGCGAGACTCAGTTCTGTCTTCACGCGTTCGCCATTTCGAGTAGGACGTCCGCGTGGCAGTACACTTTCTCCCATTTCGGATTGGTCAGCGGGCACCAGCACGCCAAGTTCTTGCCTCTCAATGGCTCCAAGAAATCGGGGTCCTGTTCGACCAGATGCTGGATATGCAACCTATAGACGTCCATTACGCCTTGGAGTACCTTCGGGGAATGGACCCTGGTGCGGTCTGACAGAAATGGATTCGCCCACACACTCGGCCGACCCACGTAAACTGTGTTATCGGGCATCTTCCACCCCCTTGTCCTTCGCCGTTGTATTCGCTCAGGCATGTATGTTTTGAACCCCGAGATATCCTTGAGCCTTCGCAACCCACTCTGAATTAGAGCCTAATCTCTCCAGCCATGCCAAGGCGCTATTGCATGGGAGGCAAAGTAAGCCGCGAATTACTCCTGTATTATGGTCGTGATCGACTGAAAGAATTAGGTCAGCACGCCCGCAGATTGCGCATTTGCCGGCTTGATGTGAAAACATGCTGTCATAGTCCTGCATCGTGATACGGTACTTCATTTTCAGTTTGTTCTCCCTATCAAGTTCCTTAGCCTCCCGAGGATGGCTCTTCTTCCAATTGGAGCCAGTTCTCAAACGATTAGATCTATGTCGAGGGCTGTTCGCATACAACCATCTGTCGTAGCAGGCATCACATAGACCTCTAGCTCTGTGTGGCTTTTCAGTATGACATCTTGCCCTTGGTCGGCTCGGAGACTTCAGCCAAGCGCGTTTGTATTCCCTCCTATCTCGGTGGGGCTTCTCGACAGTGCTCAGGCTTTGAGCGACTTCCATATCCTACTACCAAACTCTCAATTCTGGATGCCCTCGTATTAACCATTCTTCCACTGGGGCGTGGGGGTCGCAATCACTTTCGGAGAATGCGTTGGAATTCTCCATAGCTCTTGGCTAGGAGTGCAGGATTCACCCTCGCCTCGACAGACAGTTTTCTGAATGGAACCTTCCCATAATCATGTCCAGGATAGATTATGGTCTCAGGGGGCAGACTGAGAATCACGGAATGCAGACTCCGGAACATCTGTTTCGGCGAGCCCCCGACGGAGTCGGTCCTCCCGCATCCCCCTATCAGCAGGGTGTCCCCGGTAAACAAATGCTTTCCGTCGTACAGGCAGATGCTGTCCTCGGTGTGCCCTGGCGTGTGCAGGACCTTCACCTCCAACCCACCGATTCTCAAGGCGTCGCCGTCATCGACGCCAAGGTCGTGGGAGATCGGCGAACTCCTGTGAGCCACGATTTTGGCATCAAACAGCCGGCCCAGCTGCCACAGGGTAGCGGTGTGGTCGGAGTGGTGGTGGGTGGCGACGGCATACTTCATGTCAAGCTTCTCGGCTTTGACAATCGCTACGA
Organism: uncultured Nitrosopumilales archaeon; assembly: GCA_964413565.1. Taxonomy (GTDB): domain Archaea; phylum Thermoproteota; class Nitrososphaeria; order Nitrososphaerales; family Gagatemarchaeaceae; genus UBA183. Next base: position 9,016 of record CAYPSJ010000020.1, read on the forward strand.
TGGGTTCGATTTCCCAACCCGAGTCGATTACGATCGATTCACCACTAGGCTCATCGACGAGAAGGTAGACGAAGTTCTGCTCGTCTCCAATCTTCATCTGTCTGACGGACACGGCGGTTGGGGTCCGAGCGGGGCACTACCTAGGTCTTACCTGACTGGGTCAATGGCATCTGAAGGTCTCTGTTACGACCCGGAACACATCATCTCTCCCCTGCGCGCCAGGACCTCCCCAGTCAGAGCTGGTGTAGATTACGAAGTATCGGGACGTCCTGTCGCAGTGGAGATGCACCGATACTATCTCCTGGTTGGGTCTCTGCGGGCCGAGTAGCCCCCGCGGCACCGAGACCTCGGCTCGGCTGTAGGCGGCGGGGTGCCCGTTGATTTGCACATCTCTTTGCTCGACACGGTTCAATTTTCCCCGCGCACTCCTTGCGGCTCTTTCCATGCTGTACTTCGAATGTTCCCTCGGCGTGGGGAGCTTCTTGGCGATTCTCCGGAGCTCTCCCCAAGTGACGAAGACGACGGATTTCGTCGGAGACTTCACGGCCACGCTCCCCTCCTCCCGAGTGAACTTCGGGTCGAATTCTAGTTTCTGAGACACGGGAAAATCGAAGGACATCCCATAGATGCGGAGGGTGTCGCGCTCTGCTTCCCCCTGTAGCTCCGCCATCGAGCATTGGCCGACTCACCGGCTAGTAAAACATTGGTGGCTCCTCGGCTGTTCGCACCAATGGACGCGAAATAGGTTCGCGGACAAGCCTCCTTGATTCTCGGAAGTCTGCACGCAATCCTGAACCGCCGTGCCTGTTCGAAGAGAATAAGCATGCTGCCCGCGCCCATCAAGGATAAAAGGGGAGCAAGTGGGCGACGTGCATGCCTCCTCTTCAGAGCCCCGTGGAGGAAGCAGCTCGGGTCATAGATGCGGCCGATGCCAGCGGCGTTGTGCTCCGGCTCTTCGGGGGTGTTTCCTTCTGGTTCCGCTGTTCTTCTGCCAAGCTTCCCGGCCTCCAAAGGAAGTATGTTGACGTGGATTTCATGGGGCACGCGAAACAATCCAAGGAAATCAAACAGCTCTTTGTCTCCCTCGACTACGTCCCGAGAGACAAGTTCAACGCCATACAGGGCTACAGGAGACTGATCTTCAATGATATGGCCAACCAAAGGCGCGTGGACGTTTTCCTCGACGTCTTCGAAATGTGCCACAGCTTCAACTTCAGGGACAGGCTGGAGGTCGACGCCAAAACAATCCCCCTTGCGGACATGCTCATCACCAAGATCCAAATAATCGACGTGAACGAAAAAGACCTGAAGGACGCTGTCTGCCTCTTCGCAGACTACGACGTGGGAGCCAGCGACAGGGAAATGATCAACGGCGCCTACATCGCGAATCTGTGCGCAAGCGACTGGGGGGTCTACAAGACTTTCACTATGAACCTCGACAGGCTCCTAGCAAAACTGAACGATTTCAGCCTGGGTGACGATGTCAAAACCTCCGTCAGGGACCGAGTGAACAAGCTCAGAACCATGATCGAAGACAAACCCAAGGACTTCAGATGGAAAATGAGGGCGAGAATAGGCGAGAAGGTGAAATGGTATGAGCTCCCAGAAGCAGACAAGGAGGTCGTCGACTCGCGGATGGCGAACGACGGCGCCCAGCCGAAGTCCTGAAACGTTGTTAGGGACACGCGCTAATAATCGGCGGCGTGGCAGGAAATAGCGCCTTGACGAGCACGAGAGTGTACTTTGTCACCGACGTGCACGGCTCTGAAAGATGCTTCCGAAAGTTCGTCAACGCAGGGAAGTTCTACGGAGTAAACGTCCTTGTGCTTGGCGGCGACATCACCGGGAAAATGATTGTCCCCTTTGTTGCGCAGGCTGACGGGACTACCGTTTGCAACTATGGGGGAGAAGAAATCACGCTGAAGTCTCAGGAAGAAACGGACAAGATGCTGAAGAAAGTGCGAGACTCGGGTTACTACCCGCACATGACTGATCCAAAGGAGATGCAGGAACTGCAAGCCGACAGGGCCAAGGTAGACAAGCTCTTCGAACGCGTGATGAAGGAGAGCGTGCAGCGTTGGATAGAACTGGCAGACGAGAGGCTAAGGGGCTCGGGCATTATTTGCTACATCTCTCCTGGGAACGACGACTCATACGCTATAGACGAGGCGCTCGACTCGGGGGACTATGTGATTAATCCCGAGGAGAAAGTAGTGGATTTGGACAAAGAGCACGAAATGATCACCATGGGACACACGAACCACACCCCTTGGAAGAGCCCGAGGGAGGTGGACGAGGACGTCCTAACAGCGAAGATAGAGAAGATGGCATCGCAGGTGAAGGACATGAAGAAAGCCGTCTTCAACCTCCACGTTCCCCCGATCGACACAACCATCGACCAGGCTCCCCTGCTCGACCCGACCTTCAAACCTGTCGTCTCTGGCGGACAGATTCTCATGACCTCGGCGGGGAGCACTGCCGTACGAGGTAGCATCGAAAAATACCAGCCCTTGGCAGGAATCCATGGCCACATTCACGAGGCGAGAGGAGTGGTGAAGATTGGCAGGACCCTCTGTTTTAACCCCGGGAGCGAGTACAACTCAGGGATTCTGAGAGGGCTCCTTTGCGAGCTAGATGGAGACAGAGTGAAGTCATACGTCCTGACATCGGGATAGATCTTTTCGAGGCCGCGGCTTACTCTGGGGGTATCTCTTTGAAAACCAAGCTGAGGGGGAGCCCTCTCCTCTTGTTCCAGAAATAGCTTACAACATAGACAACGATGCCAAGGATGTATATCGTCCCGAAAACCCAGGCCGCCAAGTTGTCAAGAGGTAGGCTCCCAGATGTGTGAGCAAGATAGGTCGAATAAATCAGGTAGACGGCCGTCCCCAACCCAAGCCAGCTCAGTAGCGGCAGTCCGAACTTCTTAGTGCTGAAGTTCGCTTCAAACATGTCCCGCCTAACGTAGGGGAACAGTATGGCCGCTATCGCCGGTATTATGAAGCCGAAGGAGAATATCGCGAAAGTGAGTGTGGCAAACTCGGTCGAGCTGGCGCCAAGCATAGCCATGAGGGCGGATCCGATTATGCCACCAATGAGCACCAGCACAGTAGCAAATATGGGGGTGTGGAACCTATCGCTTACCGATGCGAATCTGTCGGGGAGGATTCTGTCGAAGGCCCAGGCGAAGAGATATCTGGTTTGAGAGATGATTACTGCGGGAAACTCGAAGACCGTCGGTATCCATAGCGCGAGAAAGGCGGCGACGTAGAGCCAGGGTGCCTTGTACGCTATGAGGATGAAGAATGGAATGAAATTGCCTACTCCAGCGACCGGGGGCGTTCCTCCCGCGGCTAGCGAACTCCAATTGTTCAGGAAATTCTGGCCGAAGGCCCTGACCATCAAGAAGCTGAAGAGTATGTAGTATGCGGCAATGGCAATGAGAGCGACAATGATTGTTATGGGAAGAGACCTCTTCACGTTCTTGAGCTCTCCGGTCCATCCGAGGGAGAGATTGTACCACGTGTAGGAAAACCAAGCGAATGGAAGGGCTGCGGCTGTTGCCGCCAGTCCAGCAACTGGCATGGTGATTCCGCCCTGGGCGATCACCGAAGCGTAGGTGGAGTTCGAGGATGGTACGAGTTGGTTGATGAACGAGTTGTAGGCCGTCTGGAAGGAATCGGATGTGACACCCGCCATCGCCACGAACATGATTAGCGTCGTAACCATCGCGACGACCCCGATCCAGAATATTATCCTCCAGACGTTCTTGGGACGCATCACAGACATCGCGCCGAAGACAAGAATGATCAGGACGGCTATGGCAAAGGTCCAAGCGGGACCGACGAGGGACGCGCCTTCGTTCGCGAGGCTGGTGTTGTTATAGAAGGCGCCAAACCCAGAAAGGAAGTACCCGAGATAGGACGACCCGTAGTAGGCGAATATGCCTATGTTCAGGATGAACGCGATGTTGAGCCCCCAATAGTTGACGAAGCCGATTATCGATCTTGTCGCCCTAGTGGTGAATACGTAGTCAGCACCTGCCCGCGGCAAAGACGAGCCTATGATGGTGAACATTCCTCCCGCAAGGAGCGAAGGCAAGAAAGCGACGAACATAGCCAATGGCCAGTTTGCACCAGGCGCCGTGTACATGGTACCCAGCATCAGTACAACAACGCCACCAGTTACCAGAAAGAACACTGCCATAAACGAAGACCATGCGCCCACCTCACGCACGAGTCCCGTTGCCTCCCGTACGAACACTGTCGGCTTGGCGGTCTTGTTTTCGGTTCCCGACGCCAACTCGATAGGGACCTACGGACACACCACTTCGAGTTTGTTATTTATAGCGGCTGTCCCTAAAGAACGAGTTCGCATCTTTCCCGAACCTGTATGGCCATTGATGTTCGCTGCAGGTCAAAGACGCATTCCGACAGAAAAAGGGAAAGGGCGTTTATACAACGTAACATCGCGCACTGGTGGTGAAAGGGTGGAGAAGATAGGAGAGAGGGAGGCGGAGGCTATGAAGAGGAGGACGAGGCGTTCCGCGAAGATATTCGAGGAGGCGAGCAGGTGGATGCCCTATGGTGTGAACAGCAACTACAGGTACCTCGATCCATATCCGCTTTACTTCGACAAGGGTCAGGGATCTAGGCTCTGGGATGCCGACGGGAATGAGTACGTGGACTTCAACATGGCCTTTGGTTCGCTTGGAATCGGCCACTCCCACCCAACACTCGTCAAGGCAATGCGAGACCAGGTTGGCAACGGGACCATATTCGGGTTCGAGGGAGAGGACGTCGCCCCCCTGGCCAAGACCATCTGCCAGAGATTCATGGTGGACAAGGTCAAGCTGTCGTCGACCGGGCTCGAATCGACGATGCACGCCGTACGCCTGGCGCGCGCATACACGAAGAGGAATAAGATCCTGAAATTCGAGGGGTGCTACCACGGCTCGCACGACACTCTCATGGTCAACGTCAAGCCATCTCTCGCGAAGACGGGGAACTCGAGCGTCCCAAACATCGTCCCTTCATCACAGGGGATGCTTGAAGAGATACTCCAGAACACAATCGTGGCCCAGTTCAACAACCTCGAATCCGTAGAGAAGGCTGTGAGGAAGGACACAGACAACCTTGCGGGAGTGATCCTGGAGCCCATTCCGATGAACATGGGCTTCGTTCCACCGAAGCGGGGATTCCTGGAGGCCCTACGCCATCTCTGGGACGAAACAGGAGCCCTCCTAATCTTCGACGAAGTGAAAACGTGCGGGAAGTTCTACCACGGTGTAGAAGGGGAGTTCGGCGTCACGCCAGACCTCAAGACGATGGGGAAGGCAATAGGAGGAGGCTACCCGCTCTCCGTGCTAGGAGGGAAGAAGAAGATCATGGACGCCATTGTGCCAGGTGTCGTAGCCCACGCGGGGACGTTCAATTCAAACCCAGTAGCAGTAAGGGCGGGGCTGGTCACCCTCACCGAGATCCTGACCAAGGAGAAGCTGGCCCAGGCCGCCAAGCTAGGTGAAAAACTGGCTCACGGCTACACCGACATCATTGAAGACGCGAAGCTCAAGGCGAGAGTTCAAGCCATCGGAGTCAGTGGCACGATGCACTTCACAGACCACGAGGTGACGGACTGGAGGAGCTTCCTCGACGTGAACGTAGGCACGTGGTGGACCTACTACACCGCGATGCTGAACCGGGGTGTGATTCCCATGGCCACTGGACCTGACGAACAGTGGACAGTGTCGGTTCAGCACACCAGAGAGGATATCGAAAACCACTTGGAGGTCTTCAAGACAGTCGTGAAAGAGCTCCTGAGGTCAGAGGTCTCCATGGAGATGGTGGAGGCCATCTAGAATCGCAACGATTCGCTGACTTTCAGTAGAACTTCTTTGTCTTGGTGAAGTGCTCCTCTGCTCTAATCTTCCTCTTACCCATCTCGACGAAGAAGGGCTCGGGATCGACCGTCGCTTCGGGCGGGAAGACTCCTGGCTCCTTGATCTTCCCTGTTCCCTGCCAGTATGAAACCACTGCCGGTGGCACCGAGGTGTCTCTGGCGGAGGGTATGCCCCTCTTGGGGTCGTTCCACGTCATTATGTGGTAGGTGACCGTCGCAGGGGTCCCCTTCAGGGCTCCGAAAACGTCTATCCTGAAGGCGTCGTACTCGTACTCCTCCTTCGGAGGAGCGTCATGTCTTCCCTTGGATATGGCTCTCTGGTACATCGTCGTCAGGTAGTCGAGGGGCGATATCTTCTGGTCGCCAAACTGGATTCCTTCAGTCTCGGCGAATCCAAGGCCCCTCAAAGTCTTGAAGGTGGCGAAGTCTGTGCTCGGGAAGCCGATGCGGAATGTCACATTGCGGCAACCTTTGCCAACGTACCTTCCGAGGGTCGCAGGCTCGGAGTGTTTCACATAGTACGCTGTGACTTTTCCTATTGGTTCCTGCATCGTCACCGTCGTCTCCCCGGAAAGAACTGGCTGCTTGACGTGCTTCCCGTCGAGCCACATGACGGGCTCCTGCGTGAACTCGTCCATCACCGTCCGGATGGAGTAGCCTGGCCATCCCGGCTCCTTCACGGGCAGGGTGTTGCCCCAAGAGCAGTAGATATTGATCGTGTCCACCTTGTCGAGCTTCGCAGCACCGGCCGCTCCGGCGATGTTGGTCAGGCCAGGAGTGCTCCCGAGACCTATGGTCGCGTTAATCCCCGCCTTCTTCCATTCCTTGTCGAACTCCAGCTGTTTGAGGCAGGTGTCAAAGAAGCCGCCCAGGTCTGTGTAGTGGGCGCCCGCCCTGACGCAGGCCTTCATGACTGCTATGTTGGTCTGGTACCAGGCGCAGTTGACCACAGTATCGACCTTCTCGGACTTCGCTACTTTCGCCACTGCATCCGTGTTGCTGGCGTCCAGTTCCATAACCTGGACTTTGTTACCAAGGTGCAGGTCGTCCACCGCCTTCTTAACGTTCCCGAGTTTCCTACTCGAGGCTACTACCTCGACCTTGGAAAACTCCACCAAGTCTTGGACGGTATACGCCCCAATCTGACCCGACGCTCCTAAGACAAGAGTCCTCATGTCGCTCGGTGGGGCTCCTCTTGTCAACGTTATACACACTTTCCCGAACCGGCCCCGACACATCGAAATGTCGAACCTTTCGAAGATTCCTACGATGTCAGATTAGGTCGAAGAAGGTCTCGGCACGTTAATAAGCGGTAGAACGCCTCCGTTGCTCGTGTTGTGAAATGGCACAAGCACACACGATGATGGCGCCGCATATCGTTGTGAAGCCTCCTGGTCCCCGGTCGAAGGAGCTTCTCGGGAAACAGGAAGAGCTTGAGACAAGAGCCGTTGTCTACAGCAAGGCGTTCCCCTTCGCGATTGACTCGGCGGAGAACGCGACAGTCAAGGACGTTGACGGGAACCTATACATCGATTGGGTCAGCGGGATCAGCGTTCTCAACCTTGGGCATCGCAATCCTGCGATAGCCAAGGCGGTAAGCGCCCAGTTCGGCAAGATCTGGCACGCACTGGAAATCCCCACGGAGACTAGGATTGGTTTCCTCGAAAGGATGCACTCGGTTCTGCCCGGTGGTCTGAAGGGCCACGCCAAAATCATGACAACGGTCACTGGCGCCGACGCCTGCGAGACGGCGGTTGCCATCGCGAGGAGGGTCACCAACAAAAGGACGATTATTGCCTTCGAAGGCTCTTACCACGGTGTACACCAGGGTGCTGTAAGCCTCACATCTTCCCGCCACTATCTCGAATACGCAGGAGTCCCGAGGCAGGGTGTCTTCAGGCTCCCCTACCCCTATTCCTACCGCTTCCCGCTTCCTGTGGAGAAGAAGGGAGATGAGGGGAAGGTGGTCCTGCGGTATCTCGAGCATCTGGTCGAAGACGAGCACTCGGGCCTCGACGACCTCGCCGGCATCATAGTCGAACCGGTGGAGGGCGAAGGGGGGTACATCCCTCCTCCCAGTGACTTCCTGCCGGGCCTGAGAGAGATCGCAGACAGGGCGCAGGCCCCGCTGATCATTGACGAGGTCCAGACTGGTTTCGGAAGGACGGGGAAGTTCTGGGGGTGCGAGCTAACAGGTACGACCCCCGACATAATGTGCGTGTCGAAGTCAGTCGGCGCCGGAATCCCGCTGTCTCTCGTCGCCTACAAGGCAGAGTACGACAAGGCACTGAGCGACGGTTTCCATCTCGGCACCTACAGGGGGAACGTGCTCGCCATGGCCGCAGGCTCGGCCTCCATCGACTACATGACAACCAACAAGATACCCGAGCGGGCCGCAAAGCTCGGACTCGAAGCCAAAGCAGAGTTCGAAAAGACAGCCTCCAAGTCAAGCAACATAGGCGACGTCCGAGGGGTCGGATTCATGATAGGGAACGAAATCGTCGAATCGAAGCGGACAAGGGCGCCCTCCAAGAAGCTGGCCGTGGAGTTCAGGAGGCGCCTGTTCGAGAGCGGGCTCCTCATGCACACCTGCGGGCATTATGGGAATGTCCTCAGATTCATGGCTCCTCTGACAATCGAAGAGCCGCTCCTGGAGAAAGGACTGGAGGTCTTCGAGCAGACCATCCTGAAGTAAGCAAGAGGATAATGGCCTGCGTGGTTCCGCAGGATCGGCCCTCCAGGGGAAGCAATGAAGGGGAACGATGCGACGACGGCTCTAATCCCGCGAGCAGATGGGGGGAAGTGATACCTAGCGGTTGACAGCAACCGAGAAGGTACCAGAACCCCGTATTAACTCCCTCATGGGGCCGCGGATTCGATGACAGTTTGTCTCGTGATTAACGGAAAGAAGGTCGAGAAGGCGGAGACGGTCCCCCTCGTCAGCCCCGGTTCAGGGAAGGTGGTCGACAGGATCAGCAAGGGGACAAAAGACGACGTGAAAGAAGCCGTCGAAGCCGCCAGGCTGGCCTTCGAGGAATGGTCTGGGACTTCACTGAACAAGCGCAGCGCGATCCTGCTCAAGGCCGCGGCACTGCTGAGGGAGCGGGGGGAGGACTTCGCCCTGACCCTCGCGACAGAGGCGGGCAAGCCCATCAGGGACAGCAGGGTCGAGATCATCCGGGCTGCAGGCGTCTTCACTTCCGCGGCCCAGGAGGCCACGAGGATGCTCGAAGGGAGAGTCCACCGCGTTGACGCATACGAGTACCCCGCAGGGAACCAGGACCGCATGGTCTTCACGACACGAGAGCCCGTAGGCGTGGTAGCGGCGATTCTACCATTCAATTTCCCAGTGAACTCCTTCGCCCACAAGGTCGCGCCGGCCCTTGCGGTGGGGAATACTCTGGTCGTCAAGCCCAGCATCCAGACACCCCTGTCTGCGGCGAAGATGACTGCTCTACTGTCAGACGCCGGTCTCCCCCCAGGGTGCGTCAACCTCGTGACCGGACGGAGCGCAGACATCGGCGACTCCCTCGTCGAGCACCCCGACGTCGACCTGGTCACCTTCACTGGCTCGACCGAGGTCGGCCTTCATGTGGCGTCAGAAGCGGCCATGCATGCAAAGCGATCGATAATGGAACTTGGCGGATCTGACCCCGTGATCGTGTTCGATGACGCAGATTTGGAAAGAGCGACCAAGACAGCGGTGAAGGGAAGGTTTGACTACGCAGGTCAGAACTGCAACTCGAGCAAGCGATTCTTCGTCCAGAGTGCAGTCGCAGACAAGTTCATCCGAGGCTTCGTTGACCTCACATCTAAGCTCAGGGTGGACGACCCACTTCTCGAAGCGACTGACGTGGGGCCGGTGATTAGCCAGTCTGCGGTGGAGGACATGACAAAGTTCGTCGACGACGCTGTCGCAAAGGGAGGGAAGCTTCTCATCGGGGGGAAGAGAATCGAACGACAGGGGAGCTACTTCGAGCCGACGGTCGTTAGCGACGTCTCCACCGACGTCGCAGTCATGAAGGAGGAGGTCTTCGGACCAATCGCTCCAATATCGACGTTCGAGACCCCTGATGAAGCACTGAATATGGCCAACGCGTCAGAGTATGGGCTGCAGGCTGCTATCCACACCAATGACTACAAGATGGCGCTGAATCTCGCCAAGAGAATACACGCGGGCTCCGTAATCGTCAACGACTCGACCAGACTCAGGTGGGATGCTCTCCCCTTCGGCGGCCGAAGAAAGACAGGTTTCGGAAGGGAAGGGGTAAAGGACACTATGCTCGAGATGACCGAGCAGAAACTCGTGAGTCTGAATCTAGGAAGCTGAACGTCAGAGTGGTCTAGACATCGAACCCGGAGGGACCAGTGTCCCACCCCGTAGTCGCGAATTGGAAGTCACTGGCGCGCCGAGGTCCCCTTCATTGAAGCAATCAGTTCCGAGGTTGCCTTCTCGGCCTCATCCTCCGGGATAATCAGTGGAGGCTGAAGCCTTACCACATTCTTGAATATACCCCCGACCCCCACAATGTATCCCTTCCTCAGCATCTCTTTCTTGACCTCCTGGGCCAGTTCTGGAGCGGGTTTCTTGGTGCTACGGTCTTTGACTAGTTCAATCCCGATCATTAGCCCCTTGCCCCTCACATCCCCTACACACGGAATCTTCTCTTGGGCTTCGCCCAGCCTTTTCATCACCTCGGTACCGATTTTGGACGCCCGTTCGGCCAGATTCTCTCTCTGCAGAACGGATATTGAGGCCAGGGCTGCCGCACAGCAAACCGGATTCGCGAAGAATGTGTTGAAGTGGTCACCTGGCTGGATTACTTTCGATACATCCTTGGAGACCATAATCGCTCCCAGCGGCAGGCCCCCTCCGAGAGCCTTTGCCAGGGCCATCACATCGGGTTCCACTGACCAGTGCTGACACGCGAAGACCTTCCCCGTCCTTCCGAAACCAGTCTGGACCTCGTCGACCACGAGAGGGACACCTGCCTCTTTACTGATCCTCGCGACCCTGGGCAGAAAAGTGTCGGGTGGCACTATTATCCCTCCCTCCCCCAGTATGGGTTCGACAACGACCGCCGCGACGTCGCCTGCCGCATAGTTCTCTATCACGTCCCTTATCTCATCGGCGCAGCGCTTGCCGAACTCATCCTCCGAAACACCTTCCCCGTACCTGTAGTAGTATGGCGATAGCGTGTGGACAATACCCGGGTAGTTCGCGTAGTTACCAAGATTGGCCTTGAACTTCTTCTGACCCGTTAGGGACAACGTCAGGGAAAGCCTTCCATGGAACGAGCCTTTCAGGGCGACGACGGTAGCCCCGCTCTTCCCCCGCGAACTGGCGTAAAGCTTGCTGATTTTCACTGAACCATCGACCGCCTCGGTCCCACTGTTGCAGAAGAACGTCTTGGAGAGCTCCCCCGGCGCGATGGATGAAAGTCGCTGGGCGAGAGTCGCCTCCAGTTCGTGGTAATAGTAAGCCGACACGTGCATGAACTTCTTCGCTTGAGTCGATATCGCCTCGACAACCTCAGGATGACAGTGACCGAGATTGTTGGTGCTTATCCCGGAGAAGAGGTCGGTGTACACCCTGCCATCAGTATCCACAATCTTCACTCCTCTCGCGCGAGCGACGACTATCTTCTCGCGCGGTGGAAGGCAGTCGAGAAGGTAGCGGTGGTCGAGAGCATAGAAGGCTTCACTCATGGCGGCAACTCGGCATGGATATGGCTTATACCGCTTTGCTCGCGTCAGTCCAGGACGGCCGTCAAACGGCCTCCCCTCCTGATACTAGTTGGCTACCAAGGATGAGCTTCGGCTTCCACGACTGAACCTTACCTGTGAGCATCAACGCTCTTATCGCGCGACCTTCGGCCGAGGTGGCAGACGCCCTCATGCCAGTCAAATTGACTTCCAAAGGCTCTGAGAGACTTCGACTGCTGATAGGTGGGAAATGGTCCGAGTCCGAGTCTCAGGACTTGCACCCTGTCTTCAACCCCGCCGAAGGACGAACCATGGCCGTAGTGCCCTTTTCGACCAAGGATGAGGTCTCCCAGGCTGTCAGCGCCGCCGACGAGGTGTTTGGCTCATGGAGTTCGATGCCCATAACCGACAGAATCCAGTTCCTTTTCAGGATGAAAGAGGTGCTCGAGAATCACGCACCGGAGCTTGCGGCTCTGAACACGGAAAACCATGGCAAGACATTGGAGGAGAGTCGAGGGGACGTCCGAAGGACTATCGAGAACGTCGAGTCAGCGATTTCGATTGCCTACACGCTTGCCAAGGGAACAAGCCTGGACGAGATTTCGCCGGGAATAGACGAGCTCATGGTGAGGGAGCCTCTAGGCGTCTTCGCCATAGTCTGCCCGTTCAACTTCCCCATCATGATTCCCTTCTGGTTTTTGCCCTACGCTCTGGTGCTCGGAGACACCGTCGTCGTGAAGCCAAGCGAAATCACCCCGGTGCCAATGCAGAGGGTCGCTGAACTGCTCCAGGAGGAGGTGAAGCTGCCCCCTGGGGTGATCAACCTAGTGCATGGCGGTTCAGAAGTTGTTGAGACTCTGATTGGACTCCCTGCGACGAAGGGCGTGACTTTCGTTGGGTCAACGGCCGTGGCGCGTCGCGTCTACGGACTCGCAGGGGAAAACGGAAAGCGAGCTATGGTGAACGGAGGTGCGAAGAACAACATCGTAGTCATGCCCGATGCGGATCTGAGCCGCTCGATTCCTTCAATCGTCTCTTCTTTCTTTGGCAACACCGGTCAGAGGTGCCTCGCAGGCTCGAATCTCGTTTCCGTCGGGGGTGACGGAGAATTGCTCGACAAGTTCTCCAAGGCATCCTCTTCACTTCGAATAGGAAACGGTTTGTCCCCGACTACGGAGATGGGACCCATGGTCACGATGGCTGCAAAAGAAAGAGTGCGGTCGTATGTCCAGAAGGGGATAGATGAAGGCGGGAAGCTTCTGGTCGATGGGCGACACGCAACAGTCAAGGCATTCCCTGAAGGGTTCTACCTGGGGAGCACAATATTCGACGACGTTTCCCCCTCAATGAGCATAGCGCGGGATGAGGTCTTCGGTCCGCTGGCGAGCGTTCTGCACGTCGAAACCCTCGAGGAAGCCTTGGATTTGGTCAACCGCGGTACGGACTACGGAAACATGGCAAGCATATTCACATCATCCGGCAGGGCAGCGCGCGAGTTCAAGCGACAGGCAAAGGCAGGCAACATCGGAATCAACATCGGAGTCGCGGCGCCATCGGCTTTCTATCCATTTGGGGGAATGAAGGATTCCTTCTTCGGCATCTTGCACCCTCAGGTGGACACGGTGGACTTCTTCACGGACAAGAAAGTCATACTTTCGCGCTGGTAGAGAAATCTCTGATATTATGTTGGAAATCTTTAAAAGCCGAACGGAGGGGCGGATTTTTCAACATATTGGCATTCCAAAGCGGTAGGAAGTACCGCTTGAAGCAGTTGGAGCCAGAGGGTCAAACTCCGCTTCCAAATTCAGAGCCTGATAGAGCGTTTGCTGCTCCATTCGGGCTGATTCCGCTCGCCGTACCATACGAAGACTCTCCTCCTGAGGCGAGAATACTGAATGCAGTTGCGGTCGGACTCGTAAGAGAGGGGAGGAACGATGTCGCTCTTGAGTTGGGAATACCGAAAGCTGACTTCACAAGAGCACTGCGTTCGCTGAAGAATGAAGGCGCAATATACGTCGGAGCTGGCGGAAGGTACAGACTCAGCTTCCACACTTCTAACTTCCCTAATATCGTCGCAAAGTAGAACACCACTACAATTTCCAGTGAGTGTCGGCCACTCCAGAGGGATTCTTTCCTGTCCCACGAAGAGGAAACTGTAACCCATCACAAGCTTTCGTGAAACGAAGGGGGATTTGGCAGGTTTCGCTCACGGGCTTCGCCCTACCGCCCCGAAATGGCTCCGCAAGAAAGGGTTAATATGACTATGAGAGGGAAAAATTCTGAGGGTTCCGGGCTTGGCCGTCGATAATGTTGGCGAAAACGAGGCTCGCCAGACTCTGGCCCCCGCGGTAAGTGCTCCGTCAAGCAACGTTGCCCGCCCTCGGAACAAGGGCGGTGATGTAGTGCTCGAGATCAAAGACCTCACTATAGATTTCGTATCTGTTGACGGCAGAGTCAGAATCCTGAACGGGGTCTCTTTGATGGCGAAGAAGGGCGAGGTCGTAGGCATCGTAGGCGAGAGTGGCTCTGGCAAGACTACATTGGGTATGGCAATCCTAGGACTCTTGGACTCCCCACCTGCCCACATAGTCAGTGGAAGTATCACTTTTGAAGGCAGGGACCTTCTGAAACTCAAGTCATCAGAGATGGAGAAGATCCATGGTACTGGAATTAACATGGTCTTCCAAGAACCACTCGACTCCCTCAATCCGGTGTATACTGTCGAGACTCAAATCGGTGAGGCATTGAAGGTTCAACGGAAAAGGCAAGACCCACCAGTACCACAGGAGTCAGAAGGAGATACAAAAAAGCTGATTACCGATCTGCTGAGGAATCTGTGCATCGATAAGCCGGAAGAGGTCCTAGAACGATATCCTCACGAGCTTTCGGGTGGAATGAGGCAGAGGGTAGCCATATCGATTTCAACCGTCGAGAAACCAAGACTGATGATCTCTGACGAGCCTACCACGGGTCTAGACGCCTATGTCCAGAGCAGGATTCTTGGAATGTTCAGCGCGCAGAGAAAGGCTGGTGAGACACTCTTGTACATTACACACGACCTGACCATCGCCTCTCAAATCTGCGACAGGATATACATCATGTACGCTGGAAGAGTGATGGAAGCTGGGGAAACGCGCGGTGTCCTCCAGGAACCGCTACATCCCTACACAAGCACCCTAGTTGCGTCGGTGCCCCAAGGATACGAGGACGCATCACCGTTGTCGGTTCAGCTGGGAGAGCCTCCCGACCTTAGGAATCTCCCGAGCGGATGCAAGTTCAATCCCAGATGTCCGCACGCAAAGGACGTTTGTAAGGAAACCGAGCCGAAACTGGACGAGATTTCCGCAGAGAGGTACGCGGCCTGTTGGAGGGTGGATAAGGAACTTGGGAAATTTAGTTGAGATAGAGAATCTCACCGTGGCCTTCAGGTCCAAGAGGCGAGAGGGTCTCTTTCGCAGCGGTCCTTCACTGAAGGCCCTCGACGACGTCTCGCTCACCATCGGCCAGAACGAAACCTTCGGGCTGACCGGCGAAACAGGCTCGGGAAAATCCACCCTGGCCAAAGTCTTGGTGGGTTTGTACAGGCCGACGTCCGGGACCGTCAGGCTTCTGGGGCGGGAAATCGATTACAAGAAGAGGAAGGATATCGCCTTCTTGAGACAGAACGTGGGCATAGTCTTCCAAGATCCTGTCAGATCTCTAAATCCGTCGCTGACGGTAAAGGAGGTCATAACAGAGGCACTTATCGCAGCGAAGTCGATACCTAAGAAGGATTACGATGAAAGAATCAACTTCATAACCAAACTTGTCGGAGTTACAAAGGACCTGCTCCCCCGCCGTCCCAGGGAGCTGAGCGGAGGTCAAAGGCAGAGGATCAGTCTGGCCAGAGCCTTGGTGGTGCCAAAGAAGCTCCTCGTGTTGGACGAACCGACGAGCGCGCTCGACGTTTCAATCCAGGCGCAGGTCCTGAACACTTTGAAGAAGCTGAAGTCAGAGCTCGACATGTCATATCTTTTCATCACCCACGACATCAACGTCATCAAGTACGTTAGTCACAGGCTCGGGGTCCTGTTCTACGGAAGACTGGTGGAGGTAGGAGACACACGGACCGTCGACACCGAACCAAAGCACCCCTACACCCAAAGCCTGATTTCCCACGTCCTCACACTCAGGAAAGTCGGGCTCCAAGAGACGGTCATCTCCGAGCACAGGCCCGCGCCTACCGGCTGTCGGTACCGCATAGTGTGTCCAGCTGCCTTCGAAAAGTGCGCAGAGGTGCCTAACTGGGTGAATCTCGGAGGCGACCATCTTGTCTCCTGCTTCCTCTACGACCACTCGTCACAAAAGGAGAGCCGTGCCCTCATTCCAGCAGCTGCGGCCACTGGTGGCGATCTGCGTGTGCCTCCTCACGAACACTCGTGAGAAAACACTCCCCAGCCCATCGACCGCAGGATGCATGCCTTCTACTGGGATTTCGTTTCGAATTCTTTTGCAGGCTTGCTCCTTATCAAGATGTGAGGTCTGAGTTTGACGTCCAACGACTCCCTGATTCCTTCTCCCAGGAAGCTGAATCCCGCTACAATCACGGCCACAACCACAGCGGGTATGATGATCTGATACGGGTACAAGAAGAGATTGTAGGTGACATTGGACACCATCATCCCGAGCTCTGGCGCGGTTGGGGGTATTCCCACGTTCAGGAAGCCAAGGGTCGACAGAGTCAGGAGCGCAGACCCAACATCGAAGGTTGCATACACGAGAATCGTGGGGAGGACGTTAGGAATGGCATCCTTTCTGACTATGTAGAAGAAGGACGAGTTCAACGCCTTCGATATCGACACGAAATCTTCCGCAGCGATTGCAAGAACTCCTCCCCTCACCAATCTTACGTACGGTGGCCACCAGACGATGATCATGGAGAAGGTGACGTTCAATAGGCTGGGGCCCAGGGTCGCAGCGATAGCCATGGCCATGATCATGGTGGGGAAGGCCATGAACAGGTCAGTCAGCCTCATTAGCACCTCATCCAACCACCCTCTGAAGAAAGCGGCCAGGGTACCTAGGATGATTCCTATGGCTGCCGAGAGAGCCACGGTTATGATTGGGATGCCTACGTCGATTGGGAGAGCGGTTATCACCCTGGAGAGCATGTCTCTTCCCAGAAGGTCTGTTCCAAACGGATGTGAAAGAGACGGAGCGAGATTCGCTTGACCAAAGCTGGGCTGGTAGGCGCTGTAAGGAAGGATCGCACCGGAGCTTGCAATCTGAGCCAAAGTGACGACCAAGAAGATTGAAACCGTCACAAGCCCGAACATGGAGAGTGAGTTGGAGGTGATGAGTTTCCTCATGCTAGCAGCTCCAGTGCTCAACCCTCTGAACCTCCCCCCTCTCCCAGGGCGATTCGAGGATCAAGCAGCGAGTAGAAGACATCAGCTATGAAATTTGCAACAATTACCCCCAGTGTGAAGAGCAGAACGCATGGGACTAGGACGGGATAGTTTATGGAGACTATCGCCTGGTATGTGAAGTAACCTATTCCAGGCCACGCAAAGATCTCTTCTATGACGATGGTCCCAGATAGCAGGAACCCAAACGTCACCGCTATGATGGTGTTCGTATCTATCAGAGCGTTTCTCAGAATGTGGTTCCTCCTCACCTCTCCCTCCGCCATTCCCTTGGCACGCGCTGCTTTCACATGCGTAGACCATCTCGCGTTCAATATCGACGATCGCATTATCCTCGCTACTAGCCCGAAGTCGAGCAGTGCCAGAACAGCAGCGGGCATGAAGACGTGCTGGAGGCCAGACAGGAACGCGGGCCCGTTCAACTGGATCAGCGCGTCCAAGATATAGATTCCAGTGATGTGGGCGGGTTGGTTTGCCAGGGTCAGCGAGTACATGCCGCCGGACGGGAAAAGTGGAATGTAACTCGAGAAGACAAGTATCGCAAGAAAACCTCCGAGGTAATAGGGAGAGGACCATGTGGCAAGGTAGAAGATTCGTATCGCATGGTCTACCTTAGTGCCAAAGTGCATCCCCGCGAAGTAGCCTGACGCCACCCCGAGGACTGCTATCATTACCATGGAGACAAGGACTAGCTCGAGTGTGTTTGGGAAATAGAATGCCATCTCCGAAATGATGGATTTCCCAGTCTGCGGGTCGACGCCTAGATTGCCCGTCACATACGACTGGAGGAAGTAGTAGAGCTGAACGTACCAGGGCTGGTCTAGGTGATACCTGGCTACGACGGCCGCTATGGTCGACTTGCTTGCCCTTGCCCCTGCCCACAGGTGTGCGGGATTAGGATTAAGGATGTACGAGATGAAAAAGACTAACAGCATGGCGCCGATCAGGACGCCAATCGCACCAAGGACTCTCCTCCCGAGGTAGGGGAGGAAGTCTCTTAGAGCGATCATTGCTGATCTCTCGCTAGCTTGTGTAGCTTATGGTGTTGTAATACAGGAAATAGCCCATACCTGACCCTGCAGGATTCGGAATTATGCCCGTGACGCTGTTAGCCGTTACAGCCATGAATTCAGGGACATAGAGCCAGATGTCTGTGTAGTTCTGGTACATATCCTGCGTTATGCTGTGAAACGCCTCGATTATTGTTGAACTATTCAGCGCTGTTGAAGCCTGGGTGGTCCAATTGATGACCTGAGGGTCTACGTAGGTGCTCGATCCTATATCATTGGTGCCTGTGAAGTAGTAAACGTAGTCTATGCTCGCCGTGTAGTCCTCACTGTAGTAGCCAAATCCCATTGGAGGGACACCTGTGGTCTGGTTTGAGGAATCGATGTCTGTCGCATACTGCCTGAAGGGCAAGGCCGTCAATGCAGTTGGTATCCCAATTGAACCCAAATTACTGCTTATGATTTCAGCGGCCCCCTGGTCCGTGGGATTGTCAGAATCGTACAGGAACGGGACAGTCGGAAACTGCTTCCCGCCCGGATTGAGAGTGGTCCCGTTGGGCAGGTGCGATACGAACCCGGCCTGGGCGAGTGAGACTGCTGCTTGGACCGGGTTGTACTGATACGGGCTCAGCCCCGCTGTCGATTCGTTGTAATACTGGAAGCCCGGAGGAACAGGGCCAACCCACTGCTGGGCATGGCCGTTAAAGACTATCCGAATGATATCCTGGTAGTCTATGGCATTGGCTATCGCCTTCCTGACATCGAGATTACTGAAGAGGGGGAAAGTCGTAGTGTCCATGTACAAATAGTGAACGTCTTCTGACGAGCCAAAGACGATTGGGAGAACAGTCGTCGTGACTCCGGAGATGGGTGCCGTGACGTTGTAGTAAGTGACCGGGACACTAATCATCTGAACCGTTCCCGCCCTAAGATCGGCAATGCTCGTAGCCGAGTCCTTGTAGTAGATGACTATTCTATTGAGAATCGCCGGAGCGATGGCGTTGTTCAGTTGCGACTTCGGAAGGCTGTTCGCCCAGTAATTCGGATTCTTCACCAAGCTCACACTCTGTCCCAGCACCCAGGATTGCAGTTCATAGAATCCGGTGCCAAGCGCATTGGTCGTCATGTAATCGTTCTCAACATCTGCATGCACCCCTCCATGGCTAAACACGAAAGCTGGGTCGACAGCATACGCCATTGGAGTTACGAGCGTCGCAAGGAATGCGGAGTAGGGCGCGGGTCCGTTGTAGCCATAACCTAGGTTGAACTGAATTGCGGACGCATTCAGAACGACGACCGACTGTTCGGGGTTGCTCATAACGGTAAGATTGCTGGCCGACGGATTGAAGTAGTTGATTGAATTCAACATTGAGTCCGTCACATTGAACGTCACTCCATTACCGGCAGCGAGGTTCTGGCTTAGGATCCAAGTTGGTGACTGGTCCATCACTATAGTCCTGTAGACGGAGTACCACATGACGTAGGCATTGAACGGATCACCGTTGCTGAAAGTCACGTCGGGTCTTAGTTCGAACGTGTAATTCATACCGTTGGGCGAGGTGGTCCACGCACTTGCGAGCACACCCTCGTAGGTTGTGTAGCTGCTGCTATTGTACGTCAGAAGGCCTTGATAGATCTGCTCGACAATTTCCCAGCCGGACGTCTCGTACGTCACGGCAGGATCCAAATAATCAGGCTCGGTCAACTCGTCTACTTGGAGCGAGGTCTTTGTCGGAGTGGTCTGTGACGTAGTTGTCGTAGACGACGTGGACGAAGTGGTGGAACTCGAAGTCGTAGAACTTGACGTCGTGGAACTCGACGTGGTAGAACCTGTCGATGTCGTAGAGCTCTTGCTTGATACAAGACCGAAGTAGATACCAGCCGACGCAACTAGAATAATTACTATTAACACAACCCCGAGAATCGTCCTTGAAACTGCTCTCTTTCGAAGAGGTTTCAATACGACCAGGAACTAGAATTTAGCCTCCTACAGTATTTACGCGTTTGGCCAAATCTAGCGGTGATACAGAAATCACTATAGTAGAGCGTTTTCGGAAGTCTCTACCTTGCTGACGAAGTCAGCCGGACAGGTCCCGATGGTCCAGCCACTTCATAGGATCCGCGCGGCTCATTCGCCGTTCTGAATCTTCGTAGTTTCCGTCCGAGATACGTGTGTGTCGACCCCGTTAAGGCCGAGTTCCCTAAGTATTGGAAGTGGGTCCAGGCACTCTGGGGGGAGAACCCCTTTCTGCCTTATCTTCCCTTCCGCCAACATTCTCACGAATACGGCTGGCACGACTCCGGTAAGGAATGACGTCCCGTTCTCGTGCAACGTCCTGTAGGAACCCTCATGTGAAGCCATGGTGCTTAGCTTGTAGGCCACGTCCGTGCCTCCGTTCCTCCCTTTTACCTCTACCACAATACCGGTGTTACCCTTTACCGTTTTCGAAACGGATACTGGCGTTGGAATCACTGAATTGAGCAGTTCCATGGGCGCTACCTTCGAGCCTCTGATCTCGACGGGCTTTGTTTCAAGCAGCCCCACCTTCTTCAGGGTAAGCAGAGCAGAGACAAATTCATCCGCCAGGGCGAGTTTGAAGTCCACGTACTTGACGCCTTTTCCAATGTATTCTGGTAGTGTCATGACTTCCTCGTGGTCAACGAGGTAGACAGGCTGCGCTCCAATCGGCTCGGGAAACTCGTACATCTCCTTCCCGCTCAGGGAGGGAGAGGACACTCTCCTTCCGTCCACGAAGGTGCGCGGGGAATCGAGAATCTCGGAAAAGAAGACCTCCGGGGAGAAGAGTAACATGAAATCGTACTTGGAACTTGAGGAGTTCTCTCCGTCTCTGACCCTGATCTCTTCGACCGTCGTCAGTCTGTCCGCTGCGTACCTTGCGTAGATGTTTGATAGTCCCGGGTCCTCGCCCAGGCCGGGGACGGCGAGCAGTCCCGATTCTTTCCAGGCCTTGTCCTGGGCAAGTTGTTCGATGAGCCCGTTGCCTGCTAGGTCGACGTAGTTCGCACCGTTCGCGAGAGATAGGTCCATCATCTGATGGTTGAATCTGGGATGGCCTGCGTTGATTACTGCGTCCTTGCCCTCGATGACGGCTTCCAGCTCTTCTTTGTTATTTGCATCGATTTTCACGACTCTAGTCCTGCCGGGTGACAACTTCGCTATCTCGAGGGCATGCGCAGTGTTCTTGTCAGCCATGGTCACGGACTCGATTGCCTTGCCTTCGAGAAGAACCTGTGCAATTACGGAGCCTACTGCGCCCAGCCCAAGGACCAGGGCCTTCACGCTAAATCGAGGTGGACCTCCGCCTGGGCTTAATACACGAGCCCTCTAAGGGCTTAGGGTCAAGAGTTATAGTCGCTCTGGCGGGGCGGCCGCCTCATGGACGTTCTAGTTGTCGGCGTTGGATCGGTTGGCTCGGTAATAGCTCAGTACCTTCAGCAAGACAGCTCTATTGGTTCTCTCACCTTAGCAGACAAGGACGTTTCTCGAGCGCGCAGCATTGCGGGGAAGCGCGGAAAGACGAAGGTGGAGGCTGTCAGAATAGATGCCAGCGAGCCTAAGCAGCTAGAAAGACTTATGGAGGGAAAGGGCATCGTCGTAAACTCTGGCCATCCCATTTTCAATGAACCTCTGATGCGACTCTCTAAGGAACTCGGCATCGCCTATGTCGACCTTGCAAGCAGCAAGATGAAGGATCAGCTGGCTCAAGACAAAGAGTTCCGAGAAGCGAACACTCTCGGTGTCGTTGGGATGGGAGAAGACCCCGGCCTTTCGAACATCTACGCAAGGTACGCAGCGGACAGACTGACGACGGTCAAGGAAATCAAGGTGCGAGATGGAGAATTCTCTGTGAGCAAGCTGCGGGGCTTCGTGCCCCTCTTCTCCCCGGAGGTCTTCTTTGAGGAGGTCCTTACGGAAGCCATCATTTTCGCTGACGGCAAAGTCAAGCACCTCGCACCCATGAGCGAGAGAGAAGTGTACGACTTTCCACCACCAATGGGGAGACAGACGGTCTACGCATTGGAACACGAGGAGGTGCAGACACTACCATACTACATCAAGAAAGGCGTCCAGTATGTGGACTTCAAACTGGCCCTCTCTGACGAGTTCGTCAGCAACGTAAACCTTCTCAAGGAACTAGGACTGCTCAGCACGAAGCCTGTCAATGTGAAAGGAACACACGTCCGACCCTTCGATGTCTTCATAGCGACCCTCCCTATCCCTGTCTCAGTCGCTTCCGCACTGAGCGGTCACGCGGGCATATCCGTGGAGGTGAGCGGGATTTCTCGCGGGAGAGAGACCAAATACACTCTGAGCACCCAGATGTCTCATGAGGAAGCATACAAGAGGTTCAAATCGAACGCAACGTCCTTCCTCACCGGAATAGTGCCAGCAGTGTATGTCTCGACCTTCGCCAAAGGCAAGATCAAGCAGAAGGGAGTCATCCCAGCTGAGATGTTGGACGCAGACCTGATGCTTGGCGAGCTGTCAAAGGCAGGCGTCAGGACGAGCTTGTCGAAGTCCGCAGAGGAAACAATCGCCAGCTGAGCCTTACAAATAGCGATGCCCGGGAAGCCGACTATGAAAGCCGCTTGAGTGCTTCTTCGAACGCTTGGACTGTGGTGGCGATGTCTTCCTCGGTGTGGACTGTTGAAACTGCAACTCTTTCGTAGTTGTCGGGGTGCAGGTAAACTCCACCGTCGAGTAGTAGCTGGTGGAGCGTCCGGAACTTGTCCCAATCAATCAGGAGGCTTTCCCTGTAATTCGATATCTTGGAGTGTTTCGTGAAACAGAGCGAGAAAATCCCTGGTACGCTTTGTATGCATGCCTTCTGCTTCGCCGCCTGAACGGCACGGGACAGACCCGCCGTGAGCTTCTCTGTGTTCTCCTTCAGCGTCTTCAGGGCGCGGTAGTCGTCCGCTGCAAGGACATCCAGGTTCGCCAAAGTTCCTGCAAGTGTCAACGAGTTCGCGAAGTATGTTCCTCCATAGGAAACCTTCCCTGGGGCGAGCAGGTCCATGTACTCTTTCTTGCCGGACAGCGCAGCAATCGGGAGCCCCCCTCCTAGCGCCTTGCCCCATGTGGAGAGATCCGGAGTCACGCCGTATACTTGTTGAGCTCCGCCAGGCGCCATTCTGAAGCCTGTGATCACTTCGTCGAAGATGAGAAGAGCGTCGTTGGAGGTAGCAATCTCTCTGACCGCCTTGGGGTAGTCGGCTTCCGGTGGAATCACGGTCGAGTTCGCCATCACGGGCTCCATGATTATTGCTGCAATTTCGTTTCTATGTCGCTTCATTATCCTCTCCAGTGCTTTCGCATTGTTCCAGGGAGATACCACGACTGTATCCAGAACCATTGACGGTATCCCTGCCGAGTAGGGAAGAGACCTTGGATACTCTTCCATTCCTGCTACCACAGGAGGTGCTTCGACACTCACCATCGCGTAGTCGTGCTGTCCGTGGTAGTGACCTTCGAACTTCAATATGGTGTCCTTCCCCGTAGCCGCCCTGGCAATTCTGATCGCGTTGCTTGTTGCATCGGCCCCACCATTGGCGAAGACAACCATGTCTGATGTGGGAACGAATTGCTTGAACTTCTTCGCGAGTTCCACTTCGAGCTCCGTTGGCGCACCAAACATCATTCCTTCCTGTGCCTGTCGCCTGATTGCTTCGACTATCTTCGGATGGGCGTGACCGTTGATTAGAGCACCATACCCGAGTAGGTAATCCGTGTACGTGTTGCCATCGACATCAGTGATTTTGGACCCATATCCGCTTTGCATGTAAAGCGGGTATGGTTCGTAAGAAGCCCACCGAATGATGGAACTGCAACCGCCTGGGATGAGCTGGACGGCCTGCTCATGCAGCGCTGCGGTCTTCGCAGTGCTGCGAACCTTTGAAGCGGCTACTGTCGGCGTAACGACCGTCTGTTCAGGAGGCTGGGTTGTGGAAGACAAGCCCTCACTCTCCTCTAGGCTCCTCCGTTTCCGTTCTGAGAGCTCCTCTTGTGCTTCTTACCCAAGCGCTTCCTCGATACAACCTTCAAACGGATGAGAACGTAGTTCCCTTCCTCAATCCGGAGCAGCTTTCGTATCTCTTCAGGAATAGTGAGCCTTCCTCCCTTAATGACTTCGGCAATGAAAGGCATCTCTTCCTCGGCCACCGTTTCAGCCAATGACAATCCAATTCTCCCCCACTTACTGCATTATCGAGAATTGTATAAAAACGTTCTTTTCCTCCATATTTATACGTTGACTGCTGTTTTGCGACCTCCTGCGTATCTCGCAACGTGTTCTATACATAATTCCTACTAATACACCATTTTTTGGAGCCCTAATACGTTTGGGGCGGATACCCGGTTTGGCATCGACCGTGGTTTTTCTCGAAACCCTTATCTCAACCAGAACCCCTTCCGTGACCGATTGCTATGCTCGCGACTCAGCAACGGATGATGGTTGGGGGGGAGTGGGTCTCTGCGGCCAGCGGTGAGACCTACGACGTTCTGAATCCTGCGACCACCGAAGTCATGGCCAAGGTGCCGAAGGGGGGTAGGGAGGATGCCTCCCGGGCCGTCGACGCTGCGAGGGAGGCGTTCGACAAGGGACCCTGGCCCAAGATGACCCCTGCTGACCGCGCGAAGATCATCTGGAAAATCGCTGATCTGGTCGAAGCCGACATCGACAGGCTCGCCCTTCTGGAGACCATGAACCAGGGCAAGACGATCAAGATGGCCCACGACAACGACTTCCCCTCTGGGATTGACAACATCAGGTTCATGGCCGGGGCGTCAAGGAATCTCGAGGGAAAGGCGGCTTCAGAATACACAGGGCTAGGCACCACCATATTCAGAAGGGAACCTGTGGGCGTCGTAGTATGCATCACACCCTGGAACTACCCTTGGATGATGGCCGTCTGGAAGGCCGTCCCTGCCCTCGCTGCAGGGAACACGATCATAATCAAACCTGCCAGCGTGACACCCCTGACGACGATCGAGTTCGCAAAGGTGATGGAGAAGGCGGGCGTCCCCAAGGGGGCAGTCAGTGTCGTGACCGGCCCCGGCTCGACGGTCGGGGAGGCACTCGTGACCCACCCAGGGGTGGACGTGGTGGGGCTCACGGGGGACACGGTCACAGGAAGCAGAATAATGGACCTGGCCTCTCACACCGTCAAGCGACTTCAGCTTGAGCTAGGAGGGAAGGCGCCTTTCATCGTTCTTGAGGACGCGGACATCGATGCCGCCACGGAAGGGGCAGTGGTGGGCGGCTACGTCAACGGCGGCCAGGACTGCACCGCGGCGACCAGGGTCTACGTCCATGAGAGCGTGTACGACAGATTCATGAAGCGTTTCATCGAGAAGGCAGGCAAGATACGGATCGGGGATCCCACAAAGCGTGATGTGGACATGGGTCCACTCGTCTCTGAGGCACAGCGCCACAAGGTGGAAGAGATGGTCAGTGCTGGTCAGAGTGAGGGAGCGAAGCTGGTCATCGGAGGCAAGCGCCCGTCTCTCCCTGGTCCTCTGGGCAAAGGATTCTACTACGAACCAACCATATTCACCGGAGTTCAGCAGAACATGCGAATCTGTCAGGAGGAGATATTCGGTCCCGTGATCTGCGTCTCGACCATAACTTCATTCGAGGATGCCATAGAGAAGGCGAACGACGTGATCTACGGGCTCGCCGCATCCATCTGGACAAGGGATGTGAGCAAGGCAATGAAAGCCGGCGCGCAACTGAGATTCGGGGATGTCTGGGTCAACGACCATCTCCCGCTGGCGTCAGAGATGCCGCATGGAGGGTTCAAGCAGAGCGGCCATGGGAAGGACCTGTCGGCCTACACATTCGACGACTACACCCAGGTCAAGTTCGTGTACATCGACACGACCGATGCCGTCCGGAAGCCCTGGTACTACACCATCTACGGCGACTAAACCGTTCCACGGGACAAACCACAGTTCCGGGCGAGGGAGGAATAGGCGAGATTCCGCCAGTCGGAATGCATCAGAACCGGCTCTTCATCACTGTGACGCCGCGAGCGACCGAGGTCTAAACGTTTAATCCAGTGTCCGCCATCCACCTTGAGCGATTGACAAGAACCGAGACGTGGGAGCTTCTGGGCCTGCTTCTGACGTCAGGGGGATCGGCCTTCGGGTTGATCTATGCCGCGCCCGACCTGGCTAGCCTGACCTTCTCTCTGAGGGGACCAGTGACTTTCTCCATCAGCGCCGAGGCTGCCCTGGGGCTTGCGGGCTTGGCACTGACAGCTCTAGGTTCGCTGGTGGCGATGCTGATGGGTCAGCTCAAGCCCCCGGGGAACAACATCGGTGCGCTTCTCGTCATATGGACCAATCTTGTGGTGCTGGTTCTGGGTGACGTCCTGTTCTACTCGGGGTATCTGGCGGGCACCGACATACTCGTAGGGTTGGTCTCTGCCGGTCTAACAACGGCCACTCTCCTAATCGTTGCAGGTAGACCTCGGGCCGCCGCGCCGCTAAACTAACGTCGAACCCGTTTCTGCTCTGCAGGGCTCCGTTGGAGAGGGCCATTACGTTTCCGCCATTCGCCGTACCTCACAAACAGATTCCACGTCTACAATCCTTAAACGGAAACTGGGCTGGTAACTCAAGGAATCATGGATAGGAAGGGACTGAGCCTTCTGAGCAGCAACTTCAACGCGTACATAGTGCCACTTCTGAACAAGGGCGACCCAGAGGATTACCACGTAATCTGGGAGTTCCAAAAGCTGTTCCACGCCAAGAGGTTGGAGATCATGGCTGCCGAGTCGAAGAGTGCGAAAGATCGCAGAGATTGGTCACAAGACGGCTGAAGCTCTGAAGCTCGAATCCTGGAAGATGCCCGCCAAATCATGCGGGAGCTCGAATCAGAACTTGTAAATAGCTAGGACAGTTCACAAAGCCAATGGAGCTTCATGGCTCCACGGAGTCCGTCTGTCCTTTGGACGCAGAGAACGGGGACTGGAGGAGGATAGAGGCGAAACTATGGATTGACCGCCCCACAAACGAAGTCTGGATGACCAAACACTGCGACCGCCACGGCGACTTCCAGGACCTCATCTCCACGGACGCCGACGAATACGTCAGGGCCGAGAGGTTCGCTCAGAAGGGGCCAGGCATCCAGAACCCGATTTCCTACACCAATGGCGAGTGTCCGACCCGATGCGGCCTTTGCTTCGAGCACGAGTCGAAGACAGTCCTTGCGATAATCGACGTGACCAACCGATGCAACATGAGGTGTCCTGTCTGCTTCGCCAACGCAGGGACGGCCGGGTATGTGTACGAGCCCACAGTCGAGCAGATTGACAGGATGCTCGAGACCGCGACAAGGGTGAACTTCCCCAAGGGAATCCACGCCCTCCAGCTTTCAGGAGGCGAACCCACCGTAAGGGAAGACCTCCCGGAAATCATCAGGTTGGTTAAGTGCCACGGCATCAACCACATCGAAGTGAACACAAACGGGCTTAAGGTAGGGGACCCGCATACAGGAACCGACTACCTGAAGACACTCATGGACGCAGGAGTCTCCACACTCTACCTTCAGTTTGACGGGCTCACCCCGGACCCCAGACTTGTCGCCAGAGTCCCCGGCACAGACGAAAAGGGTAGGTCCATGTCTGAGGCGGGCAGGAAGAAGCTCGCCGAATACTACACTGAACGCCAGCTGAATGTGGCCAACAGCGCGAGGAAGGCGGGGTTCGAGAGCATCGTCCTTGTGGTAACCCTTCAGCGCGGCTTGAACGACGGCCAGATGGGTGATATCTTGAGGTACGCCGGGGAGAACTCTGACGTCGTGAGATGTGTCAACTTCCAGCCAGTTTCGATGGCCGGGAGGATGGACAGGAACAAGATACGTGAGGTCAGAATAACCAACGCAGACGTGGTGAACGGCGTCGAAAGACAGACCGGCGGCCAGATAAAGGCGAGCGACTTCTACCCGATCCCTGTAGAGGTGCCCCTGGCCAGCTATATCGAGCTCGTCAGAGGCAACAAGGACCACTACGACAGGTTCTCAACTCACTCGCAGTGCGGAAGAGCGACGCTGGTCTACGTCAGCAAGAAGGACGGCCAAGTGACCTTCGACCCGATTACAAGGCACATGAACGCCGATGGGCTCTACTCTTCACTGGACAAGGCGGGCAGGAGCGGACGCTTCGTAGGTACCCTCCGTGGGTTGTCAGGCGTCCTCAGGCACACCGATTGGAGGATGAAGCGGGATATGATTGGTCCGATCCTCATGAGGGGGAACTACGAGGGAACAGGGGAGTTCATGAGGAAGGTCTTGATGATAGGAGACATGCACTTCATGGACACCTACAACTTCGACTTCCAGAGGGTCCACAAGTGCGCCATCCACTACCTGGTCCCTGACGAGAAGTTCGGCGCCAGAGTCATCCCATTCTGCACCATGAACAACTTTCACAGGCCCCAGGTCGAAAAGCAATACTCTGTACCGCTGATTTCAGCGCGTCCTGTGGGTCGCGTCTAGCTCGAGTGATCCTGTTCTCCCGTTTTCACGGGTACAGCTGCTCCCCTGTGTCGGCGTCCTCTATCCGTATGACTCCGTAGGGGCACGACTGGGCAGCAAGGAATAGCGCCTCAGGTTCCGTCCCCCTAGACTTCAAGACTTCCAGCGGGGCGGGTTCGACAGCAGACGACCTCTTTTTTGCCCAGTCGAGGCGGAACACCTTCGGCGCCATGGCTACACAACTGGCGGAACCCATGCAGAGATCCGCATCAATCCCTACCCTTACGTTTCTTCCCTCAACAAGGCTCCCAGTCCACCAGGAGTCAGCGGCTCTCCTGAATTCAGGAATTTCGACACGAGTGGGCAGAGCGGGCAACCAGCGGGCAGCGGCAACAAGTTCCTTGGCCGTCGGCGCTGATTCGCTCCTCCCTTGTATCGCTTCGTCAATCCAAGAGCCCATCGTAAGGCGGTCCTGCTCGACCCCCATCCTGACATCCGCAATCCCTTTCAGAGTACCGACCCACTGACGGAACTGCTCAGCTTCTCCAAAGTTGCCCGAGAACGCGGAGAACAGGGAGTAGTCTGGGTCCGACCTTGTATCACTCCATTGGTATGCTTCCCCCAGCCTCTCCACGATGACGGGATCCACCTGCCCTTTCCACGACCTGTCCCCGTAATGGACCACGAGCATGTACGACAGCCCTGCCATCTTCTGGAAGTCCATCTTCACTTCGAGGTAGAAGGCGTGTCCCTCAACAAGCCTCTCCATCCTCCTGTTGAGAGTCTTGGCGCTTATGCGTGCTTCCCTCGCCAGTGTCCCCAGCTTCCTTCTCGCTCCGCGTCGCAACGACCTAAGAATCCGCCAGTCAGTCGCAGTCATGACGAGCCAGAAAGGAGGGAACTTCGATTCTAGGACCATGGTCCTCTTTGCCCCCGCGAGTCCTTCGATTTCGGCGACTATCCCCTCGTGCGACATGCTGCTAGGATAGTCTGCAAAAACGAGCAGGGAATCGTTGTGGAAATAGTGGAGCGCCATAACCCCCTCCACGGCACTCAGCCTTCCAATCAGCCCACTCCTGTCTGCACCGGGAGGGAGCTCGACATAGACCCCGACGCAGTCCTTCTCCAGGAGGTGGGGGTTCGGGACGATGGTCCATCCCTGGATCACACCTAGCGTTTCCATCCTGTCGACCCTTCTCCTTACGGTCTCTTCATCGACCTGCAGTCTCTTGGCGATTCTTGCGAAAGATTTCCTGACGTTCCACCTCGAAGCAGGATGCTGGAGTTCCCTGAGAATCCCTGCGTCCAGCCGGTCAGGCCGGTACAACATGATATAGGATTTTCACTAATCTATTAAGCGTTGTCAAGAATTTTGAGAATGTCCGATTTCCGGCGTAGCTGTAGGGCATCTGTTAACCGATTCGAAGGTGGAATGGAGTGGCATGGCGAAAAGACTGACGACCAGAGCCGCTCTCCCGGCGCCACTTCTTTCTTCAAACGCTGTGAGAGCATCATTCTCGAGGCTGACGGAAGACTCCGTCAGGAGGTGAATCGTGCAAATTTGAAGACTATGAGCCTGATTCTGTCAGTTGTCTTGCTGTTCTCTGCGGCGGTGGGAGGCTACATTCTAGCCACAGATTCGTATCTGTGGTCTGTGGCCACGACGCATGCCTACGGCCTCTTGGCATTCACGGTCATTGACGTGGCCTTGGTTGCCGGCCTGTGGAGAAAGCCGAGGGTGGCGATCGTAGCCGCAACCCTGCTCGGTCTGGTCCAGCTAGGGGCGATGAGCGGCGACATCTTCTTCGGCACAATGACTTTCTCCTCTGACGTCACCACTGCCGCCGCCTTCTCGAAGTACCTCCTCGGCGATGTGGCCTTCGTGACCCTCCTCGGAATACAGGCTGTCCTCATCATCGTCGGGATCGCGGCCTTTGTGTCGTGGAGAAGGGCTCCGGCCGTGATCAGAGAGGTCGCAGGGACATGAGAGCTCCTGCAAAGAGGCATGGGCTAGGCACAGGAGTCATTTTTGTCGTGGCGATGGCGTTCGTCGTCCTCCTTGCCGGCATTGCCTACTACGCGTCCACCGGCAGCGCACCCCCAACCTCGTCGCACCAGACGATGTCTCAAGCTTCGGCGGCTCCCACGACAACGACGTCTCCGGCCTCACCGACAACCTTGAGCGCCTCCGCACAACCAGAAATGGTGCACGTGAGCATGCCTTACGGCGTAGGTACCAACCAATCATTCAATTTCCAACCCAGCACAATCGACCTGGTCATAGGCATCAACAACACAGTGATGTGGACCAACAAAGACAGTGCACCCCACGTTGTCAGTGTAATGTCCGTTCCGAGCGGTGCGGCCAAGTTCGACTCCGGGAACATGGTGCCGGGCGCAACCTTCACGTACACCTTCACAGTTCCTGGCATCTACAAGTACGATTGCACGTACCACTACTGGATGCAAGGAACCATCGAAGTGAGTCAGGCAGCATAGGCTGTCTGACTCCAATTTGTTGAGCTGATCAACAGTGGGCGACCTCATTACGAATCTCGCCTGGATTGCCTTCGGCGTTGGCACACTTGTTGGATTCACAATGATACTTCGATGGCGTCGAGACCTGAGTCAGAGCGGTTGGTGGACAGGGATTATCGTCGAAGGAACAAAGCTCGATGTAGGTGTCGACCATGATCTCTGTATGGGCGCCTCAAGCTGCGTTGAGTTAGCTCCAGATGTATTCCGCCTGGACTGGAGCAAGAAGAAATCGATCTTCGATCCAGCTCCACTTGAGGCGTTGAATGGCTCGAGTGCCGACCCAGAGGAGGTCTTCAAGGCCGCGCAGTCCTGTCCCTACCGAGCGATATTCCTCCGAGACGCCGTGACCGGCGAGCACGTCTTCCCGTAGCCTGACAGTGGACGTGCGCCGCCTCGGGGGCGTACAGATTGACAGTCTCGAATGAGGCGCGCGACCTTTCACGCAGCGGCCGGGTCCCCCACGATGACGGGAGACTCCGTCAGGATTCGGGACAAACGATTAGTAGTAACTTGGTCCTCAACCTTTCGTGGGGGCTTCGCAGTTTCCCCCGTTTGGGATGAGTTCAGGTCAATCCGAAGACGCGGATGTAGCCATCATTGGGGCGGGGATCGTCGGCCTCGCAATCGCATACCGTCTATCGAACCTTAACAAGCGTGTGCTTGTGATTGAAAAGGAAACTGAACCCGGCAAGGGAATCACCTCCGGGCAGGCAAACGTCATCCACGTTGTCCAGCTCCCCTTTGGCTCTCTGAAGAGCAAGCTCGCCAGGAAGGGGAACACCATGTATGACGACCTCTGCCGGGAGCTCGGGGTCAGACTGAACCGTGTCCCGTCACTCCTCGTGGTCAGGGGATGGCTCAGGCTACCAATCCTCTTCTTCGTCTACCTCTATCTTAGGTTCGCGCTTCGGGGGCAGTTCAAAGTCCAGTTGATGAGGGGCAGGAGCCTGCGAATGATCGAGCCGCTCCTGGCGGACGGAATTTCAGGAGGAATCGTCGTCAACGGGTACGGGACCGTCGACGCCCAATCATTGGTGCTCAGGCTGAAGGAAGCGGCCGAGAAGCGGGGAGTCGTCTTCTGGTTCGGCTGCGAACTCACCTCCTGCAGCCGGGAGGGAGAGAGCACCCTTCTGAAGACAACATGCGGGGACGTGAAGGCGATGTTTGTGGTGAACGCTGCAGGACTCTATTCAGATGACGTGGCTAGGATGCTTGGCAGGGACCTTGGGAGGCTCGAGCCCGGACTTGGCGTGATGGCAGTCTACTCTGGCCTTGACCTGAAAGCGATAGTCGCGCCGCTCCCTCTGAGCATCGGGTCGAGGACCAAGGGAGGCGCAATAATCCCCGCAACTGACGGCACGACAATCGTCGGTCCGACATTGAGGGTGGCCAGGACTAGGGATGAACACGAGTATACAGAAGAAGACCTGACGCTTCTCAGGTCCAAGTTCCGTCCCCTATTGAAAGAAGAGGGGGAGCTCGTCAGGGTCTACACGGGGGTACGGCCATTGTCCCCAACACGGGACTTTATCATAGATCTCGACGGCACCAAGAAGGCGGTCAACCTAGTGGGCATCGAGTCTCCCGGCCTCACAGCTGCCCCGGCGATTGCCGAATTGGTAGTCGGGATGATAACAGGGGTCAGCGCATGAGCGAAGTGCTCTACGCCTGCGTCGATGTGGGCACCACCCGAATCAAGCTCAGCATCTTCGATGAGGACATGCAGAAGAAGCACGGCGAAGCCCTTACTGTTCCAGTGAACCCCAGCGGCCTCCAGGACGCGGAAGAGCTCTTCCGGGCTGTGAAGCACCTCGCGGACAAGGGTAAGGAGATGGGTGCCAGATCTATGGGTCTGGCGACCTACAGGGGGTCTACCGTTGCCTGGGACAGGGAGGGGAAGCCACTCACTCCCATCGTGACCTGGACGGACAGAGGGGGAGAGTCAACCTACCGGCGTCTTCCGGCGTACATGAAGCTGGTCGGAAAGATACCGCCCTTCGACATGATAATCTCCCCCTACTCTCCAGTCCTGAGGTTCCTGAGGCTCGGGGAGCTGAACAAATCGCTCGACGAGAAGAGCATGCTCTGGACCATCGACTCCTACCTCGCCTACAGGCTCACGGGGAAGTTCGTCTCCGATGTCACCAACGCGTGCCTCACCGGATTCGTTCACCCCAAGACGATAAAGGAAATCGGGCCGGTGAAGCCCCTCTTCAAACTGAAAATGGAGATCCCTGAACTGGTGGAGAACGCGGAGAACATCGGGTCATACAGCGGGTTGGAGGTCAACGCTCTCATCGCAGACCAGCAGGCCGCGAGCGTGGGGGAGTGGGCCGTCGAACCGGGGATGGGCAAGGTAACGAACTCGACAGGAACCTTCGTCGACATACCGACGGACGGCTACGCTCGCAGAGGGGACTTGATACCCCTGGTGCTTCTCAAACACAAGAGGAAGGTATGGTACGGGGTCGAAGGGTATCTTCCCACCACCGGGAAGGCGGTCGACCTGACGCTGAAAATGGGACTGCTGAAGGACTATTCCGACCTAGAGGTCGAGCCGGCCGGCGAGGTCATCTTCATCCCCGCGCTGAGCGGCCTCTATACGCCCCACGCCATGGGCGCGAAGGGGCTCATAGCCGGTCTCACTCTGTGGTCCGACAAAGCCGCAGTTGTATCGGGGCTCCTGAAGTCGGTGGCCTTCCATGTCAGATTCGTCTTGGAGCAATCTGGAGAAAGCCTGAAGACCCTCAGGGCTGACGGAGGCCTCTCCAAGTCCGACGCTCTGTTGAAGATGATTTCTGCGGCAACGGGGACCACGCTGGAGAGGGATACGGACCTGGAAGCGACGTCCAGGGGAGTCGCGATGCTCCAGCTGGCCGCCACTGGAAAATCCTCCCTAGAGGAACTTGCGAAAGCCAAAAGGGAAAGGGAGGCTTTTAGTCAGAAGGGAAACGCGGCACTAGAGGAAGAGTACCAGAAATGGAAGAAAACGACAGGATTGCTGAAGAGCTCGAAGGGGTCTTACCTGGCCGAGTGACCAGAGACGTAGGGCCCTACCTGAAGGACTGGTGGCCCCTCACCTGGTTCAGCGAAGAGCCCCTCGGTAGCGCCATAGCCGCGGTGAAGCCAACGAACGTCGATCAGGTCACGGCCTTGGTCAACTTCGCGTCAGCCCACGGCGTACCTCTCTATGTCCATGGTGGAGGGAGCTCTGTGACCGGGGCCTCGATCCCCACCAAGGGGATAGTGGTCGACATGCAAGGAATGAACCAGGTGCTCGACCTTGACGAGACGAACAGGACGGTGACTGTCCAGGCCGGGGCAAAGCTCAAGCAGGTGGAGGCGAAGCTTGGAGAGAAGGGACTGTCGCTCTTCCAGTTCCCCCAATCGCTAGAGCTTGTCACGGTCGGAGGCTACATCTCGACCCTAGGGACGGGGCAGTACAGCACTCTCTACGGCGGAATCGAAGACTCGGTCCTCAGATTGGAGGTCGTCCTCCCTACCGGGGAGGTCGTCTGGACACGCAAGCGTGGGGCGCCTAGGTCTTCCGTGGGACCCGACCTGAGCAGGCTCTTCCTCGGTGCGGAAGGAACCCTCGGCATCATCACAGCAGCTGAGCTCAAGGTCCACAGGCTCCCGAACCACGAGTGGAGGGCTGCCTACACCCTCCCCAACTTCGAATCAGGAGTCGCAATAGCCAAGCTCCTCATGGAGCTGGATGTGAAGCCCGCAGTTTGCAGGCTCTACAACGAAGTCGAGACGGCCTTCCAGTTCCAGGGGGACAAGCCTATCATGATGCTGATCTACCATGCAAGGTCATCGCAGATTCTCGAAGAAATCAAGGAGGAGGTATCCGGCCAGCTGCAAGGGACCGCCACCGTCGCCGACCCGGCCCTGGTCGGCAAATGGCTAGAGAGGAGATTCAACTTCAGGGACGACATCGAGACCGTGAAGAAGATGGGGTACACCCTGGAGACGATAGAAGTCGCAGCGAAGTGGAGCAGAATTGTGGAGATGTACGCGGACGTCATGATCAGCCTGTCCAATGTCAAGGGTGTCGCAGGCGTAGGGGCACACCTCTCGCACATCTACGATCAGGGTGCTTGTCTCTATCTTACCATCCTTTTCGAGCCCAACACTGACGTATACTGGAGCATATGGGAAACGATGGCCAAGATAACGAGCACTCACGATGCAACAATCTCCCACCACCATGGCGTTGGCATCCTCAAGCGGGCCTATGCTCGCGATGAGGTCCCCATGGGGCTCCTCAAGAAGCTCAAACAGGCTTTGGACCCGAAGGGGACCATAAGCCCCGACAGATTGCTATAGGCAAGCCAAATCCAACATGCGCACTGGGATTAGCACACGTTAGTTCAACGGTCAGCTCCGAGATTTGGAAGTATGCATATGAACCGAGATGGGCGCAATGGCATGCAGACCGGGGCAGAGTGGGACTCGGTATGGGTAAGGCCACGAACAGCGTAGCAGAGCGATCTGGAAGGTTGATTTCGACCAGCAATATTCCACTGCCGCGCTTCCGAGCCCACGCCCAGTCAACGCCAGGCTGGCTCTACTCGTGCACGTACCCTTCTCTTATTTTGCGCAGGGCCTCCTTTCCCAGCCCAGAAACGCCACCGACCTGTTGTCCGGCAAGGTAGATCTTTGCGCTCTCCTCTAGGACCTCCAGTCGCGAAGCCGCTTCATGGAGGTCGCCCCCCAGAGAGAAGAACCCATGGTTCCGAATGCCCACTACGTCGCACAGCTTCAGCGCCCCTCTGACCGCCTTCGCTCCCTCCTCGCCAGGGGGAGCGAAGTCAACCACCTTGAGCCTTCTGACCATGACGGCGTGCTCCGGCGTCATTACGGGAATCGGTACGCCGGCGGTGATGAGAGCGACCGCCGTCGGCGGGTGTCCGTGGACCACCGCCTTCACATCTTTCCTCATCCTATAGGCCTCCAGATGGGTCGCGAGCTCGCTCGAAGGATTTCCCCCGCTGACGACCCTCCCCTGCAGGTTCACCCTCACGAGGTCCCCTTCGGCCACTCCTCCTTTGAAATACTTGGAGGGCGTAATCAGGATCTCCTTCCCTGACGGAAGAAGGACACTTGCGTTGCCACCAACCCCTGAGACAAGCCCTCTCTCGTACAGCCTCCTGATCGTGTGGGCGAGGTCATTTTCGAGCCTCGCCGTCTCTTCCTTCATTTCAGCTCGTCCAAGGCTTCCATGTACGTCTTGAAATCATTCTCGGTGTATAAGATGAACGTCACTTCCGCCGGTCCCCCCTCGCTCTCCAAGTAGCTCTTTACCGCCTTCAGGGCCACCCTGCTTGCTTCACGAATCGGGTACCCATACGCCCCTGTACTTATCGAGG
Organism: uncultured Nitrosopumilales archaeon; assembly: GCA_964413565.1. Classification (GTDB taxonomy): domain Archaea; phylum Thermoproteota; class Nitrososphaeria; order Nitrososphaerales; family Gagatemarchaeaceae; genus UBA183. The sequence continues at coordinate 45,444 of CAYPSJ010000020.1, forward strand.
GAAAGGCCACGGTCCTCAGCCCCTTCTGTGCAGCGATCCCGAGCGAGCTGGAATAGCATTCAGCTAGGGCTACAGGCTCGCCGCTCCATCCCCCCGACCATACAGGACCCACCGTATGGATGACGTGCCTGGCCTTCATTGAACCCCCCGTGGTTATCACCGCCTTCCCCGCTGGGAGCCCGCCGGGCCACTCTTCCCGTCGAATCCGTTTGCACTCATCGAGTATCGCCGGCCCTCCCCGCCTGTGTATCGCCCCGTCAACCCCGCCTCCGCCCATCAGGCTTGAATTGGCAGCGTTAACCACAGCATCCACGTCCTGGTCGGTGATGTCTCCCTGAACGAGCCTGATTCTAGTCCTCCCCCATATGGCCGACATCTGCCCTCCCTTCCCGGCCCGCCACCTAATCAAATTGCGCCGGGTTCTGCGCGCGCCGAACCCTCCCGTCCTGCTTAACTAGAGTGGCCACAGCTGGAGGCGCCGAACGTCTTGCGCCCCGCACGCGACGAGCTGTTCGACTGGATTCTCAGCCTGGGGCCCACTTCGAAATACAACCTCACCGCAAGTGGTCTCACAGAGCCTGTCCTGCAGGCCATGGGTATCGACACGTCCTTCGAGAAGTTCGCGGCCGAGAAAGACGAGCACGAGAGGATACTCGTGGACGAGGTGGCCCGGCTTTACGGCGTCGAGCCCGAGAACGTCACACTCACCAATGGGGGATCTGAGGCAATCTTCCTGGCGTACTCCGTCCTTGGCGCGGGAGGGATGGCGGCTGTTCCGCTTCCCAACTACCCCCCGATGTTCACCGTGCCCAGGTCTCTTGGAATGAAGGTGCAGGGGTCGCCGACTGCGAAGACGTTGGCTCGCGGGTCAGTGTTCGGCCTGACCAATCCCAACAACCCCACCGGAAGGAGCTTACACGAGGGTGCGGTAGAAACGCTGGTAGGTTCCGCGAAAAAGTCCGGCGCCACCATCTACGTTAACGAAACATACAGGGAGTTCACATTCCAGAAAAGCCCCGACACTGACTTCGGGCTGGCCAGCAACGTCGTCACCAGCAACACGATGACGAAATTCTTCGGGCTCGGCCGACTAAGAGTGGGATGGATCCTGGCAGACAAGATGAAGTCGCGCAAGCTGCTTTATGCCAAATGGGCCGTCAGCGGCCATGATTCGTCCTACTCGCTGTGGGTAGCCACCCAGGTGCTCAGGCAGAGGCCGAGGTTCGTCGAGCGGGCGCGTCAGGTTTACTCCCGGAACGTGAGGCTCGTCCGCAGATTCCTGGAGGAGACAGAAGGGGTGTCAGCGGAGCTCGGCGTGGCGCCCTTCTGCCTGGTTCGTTACAAGGGGAGACCTCACTCCGTCGCCTTCACCCGCGAGATACTGGGCAAGACGGGTGTCCTCGTCTCGCCTGGCGACTTCTTCGGAGCCCCTGGGGCGTTCAGGTTGTGCTTTACCACTGACGAGGAGTCGCTCAGACACGGCCTGACAGTCCTTTCGGAATTTTTCAAAAAGCGGTCATCTTAAAGCACGCCGGCTCCTGACTGATTCCCGTCATGTCGGTAAAACCGCTCCCCGATTCCGTCAAGACTCTCATAGAAGAGAGGACCTTCGCCAATCTCGCCACACTCAAGCCCGACGGGTCCCCCCATGTAGCTCAGACCTGGGTCGACCATGAGGGAGACTTGGTCCTGATCAACACCATCGAAGGGAGCCAGAAGCACAAGAACGCAGCCAGGGATCCCAGGGTCGCTCTAACGATCATCGATCCGAAGAACGAGTACCACATGGCGATTATTCGGGGCGCGTGAAGGAGATTACGCTCGATGGAGCGGAGGAACACATAGACAAAATGTCAATGAAATATCTTGGCCAGCCCAAGTACCAGAGGTATGGTCCTAGCAGGCGAATCCTAATCAAAATCGAAGCAACCCGAGTGATTCCGCCTTGGACGGACACCCATCCCCGAGGAAACAAAAGAAGGTAGAAGCCAGCCCCAGTCAGCCATTCCTCCAGGCCCCGGGCGGGGTCGTGGTACGGCATTGAGCGGTTATCTTAAAGCAGGTATGCTTCCTCGAATCTGACTATGTCGGTGAAGAACGCAGGCAAAGTGAAGCCACAGAAGGTCGACAGGGCGGTCAGAACGGAGATCGAGTGGCTGGTCGACAGGCACGACGGCGCCCCCAACTTCGAGATGCGCAGGTTCACAATCAAGCCTGGAGGGAGCATCCCCGAGCACTTCCATCCTGACATCGAGCACGAACAGTACGTCCTCAAGGGGAAGTACAGGGTGGGCCTCGGGAACAAGGTCTACGAAGTGAAGGCAGGAGACTCGATCTATATCCCTCCAGGAACCCACCACTGGTACAAGAACAGCGGAAAAGAGACCGCGGAGTTCTTGTGCATCATTCCAAAGGTCAAGAAGTACGATTCAATCTACGTAGAAGAGGGCAGGAAGTAAGAGCGGCCAGTGCCGCTATCTCTGACGCATCAGCCAGGCTATTCCCCCATACTGCACCACGTATGCCAGAAAGGCTCCCGCGCAGAGCAAACTGCAAACCGTGAACAGAGCCGGGAAACCATATTCCATCGAAAAGTAACCGCCCAGGAACCCTCCCGCTGCGTTCCCGAGGCCGACTAATGCTCCGTAGAACCCTGCCTGACCCACTTTCGCGGTTTCCAAGTAGGCGAATGTGCTTGATACATCGAAGAGGGACCAGAGGACTTCCAGCACTGCGAGAACGATGGCGGCGGCCGCCAGCCCCGGGGATGCCCCCATTGCAGCCAGGAGCAGCAGGGGAAGCACCATCACTCTCGAGAAGGAAGACAGTAAAAGGTTCGACACAGCGTTCTTGAGCACACGTCCAACCAGCAGGTAGCCCAGCGCCCCGGCGAGCGAGCCTGCGAAGAAGACGAAGAACACCGCTTGGGACGGGTAGAACTGCAGGAAGTAGGCTGGCAGGGGTGAATAGAAGGCAGACCCTGCAAGGGAGAAGGAGAGTATGCCCACCAAGAGGAACTTCGTTGACCTATTCAATACGCTCATAATGTCGCTGCGCGGCGCGCCCGCGGATGACAGCCTGGGGTATCCCGCGTATTCTGACACCGCCATTATGGTCCCAACGGAGCGCTCCAGTGAGACGAGCCTCCTCTGTATCATAATACCGGGCTCCTGGGCGAGGACGCTCAGGGCTCCAGCGGATCCAAAGCATAGCAGCCCACACATGAGGAACAACTCACCGAAGCCGAGACTAACGACAACGGCGGTGCCGAGCCCCATTCCAATTGTCTCTCCCATGGCCGTGAGGAACGACATGTTCGCCAGGCCCTTCTGCCAGCCGTCCCGATTCTCAGACTCGACCGTGAGCAGCTGCCTTGCAGGGAGGGTCGCGGCATAGAACACGGACTTCAGCGATACGATAACGAGCAACTCCCCAACGTTCGACGCCATGGAGATCGACGCCATGCACGCTCCAAACCCGATGAACCCGAAGACGAGGAAGGGCTTGCACCTCCCCGTCGAGTCAACTAGTCTCCCCCAAACTGCCTGTGAGGGTATCAGGGCGAGGGCGGCCACCCCCGTTACAAGCCCGACGTCGATGAGGCTCCCGTGAAGGACCTGGATGAGATAGAAGAGGACAAGTATGTTCGTGAGCCCATTGGCTACAGACTGAGGTACAAGCCCGAACTTCCAAATGGTAGTGCCGGAGAGGGCCATCCCCCACTAGACGACAGCCGGGCTCAATAGAGACAGAATCTAAAACAATTGCCCGTCAGGTAAAGACGAATTTCCGGCCTGACTAACCAAGGAGTTGTACCGCGTCGGCTCCGCTCCCCTCTCCAATGTCAATCACCAATTCAGCGGCCTGTCTGAGAACTTGAGCGACGAGGGGGCGAGACCTAGGTCAAGGATCGAGTCCCTTTCCGACCTCGTTTTCGGTCCAGCGTTGTCCATAGGCGCCCTTGCGCTTGTGAGCAACCCGCCTGCGACAGACGGGAATTCTACTATGACGTCTGGACCTTCGCCTTCAACTTCATGGTGTTGATTTCGATTTGGCTCAGATACACTAAGATCTCTGCCGTGCCTGTTTCTGGAAGAATCAACGTGGGAGGAGTCGTGTTCTCCTGCCTATCGCTGCGATACCTCCTGTGGATACTTGCCCTAGTTTTCTCGTGGCTTAGAAGCGACATCAGGGAGTCTATTGGCTCTCCCCAGCACCAAGAAGTGCGCGGGACATTAGGCGCATCACTTAATTCCGTGCTCGCGGCGATTCGGAATCCATGCGACTGCTGAATGTGGTCTCGTTTGGGGTGGGCGTGATAGGGAGCCTCACCGCGAAATTCATCTTGGAAGAGAAAAAGAAGCGGCTGAACCTCGTCGGGGCCTACGACATCGACCCTAGGAAGCTGGGCAAAGATCTGGGAGCAGTAATCGGGCTGGACCACACGACAGGCATCAGGGTCTCAGCCGACCTCGATAGAGTGCTGGCCGAAGACGTTGACGTTGCAATCCACACTACCTCAAGCTACCTCAAGGGCGCATATCCACAGATCGAATCTGTGGTCAGCCACGGCGTGGACGTCGTCTCCTCCTGCGAGGAGCTCTCCTATCCATACGTCGTCGATAGGCAACTCTCTGCCAGGCTGAATCTGTTGGCTAAGAAGCACGGCGCAACCGTCCTCGGGACTGGGATTAACCCTGGCTTCCTCATGGACGCCCTCCCCATCGCGCTCACCGCCCCTTGCGAGAGCATCAGAAGAATCAAGATTAGCCGAAGGATGAACGCGGCCACCAGGCGCATACCGTTCCAGAAGAAGGTGGGCGCGGGGCTGACTGAAGGAGAGTTTCAGTCTGCGATCAAGAATCATCAGATATCCGGCCACGTGGGCCTTGAGCAATCAGTTTCCATGCTCGCAGACGCCATTGGGTGGAAGCTCAACAGGGTGGAGATAGGAAGGGTGGAGCCCGTCATCGCGGAGAAAGCAACCAACGAGGGTTACATCAGAATCCCTGCTGGAAGAGTGGTGGGTGTGAAACAATCGGCCAGGGGTCTGGTTGGAGGAAGACCTCTGATCGAGCTGAACTTCGCCGCCTACGTGGGTTCCGAAGAAGAATATGACCAGGTCGAGATAGACGGGACTCCGCCGGTGAACTGCAGGATAAGCCCATGCGTCCATGGCGACCACGGCACGGTGGCGATGCTTGTCAACATGGTCCCGAAGGTGGTGAGCGCCCCGCCGGGGCTCCTAACCATGAAGGACATGCAACTGCCATCAGCGTTCCTCTAGCCAGGCGAACTCACGGAGCTTGGGATTCTGCCCTCCTGCGAAGGGTCTGAGACGCCTCAGGAGAAAGAGTAAACCGTGAACTGCGGACGGCCAGGGTAGATGGTAGCATTCGTAGAGGTTCTTGGCCTGGCCGCAGGGTTTCTTGTCTCCCTCGGGCTAGTCCCGCAAATTCTGCGAATCTGGAGGCTCAGAGACGCTCAGGAGATCAGCCTGCCATTCAACTTGCTCTCCCTCGGCGGCACCGCCCTCTGGCTGATGTACGGTCTTGTGCAGGGGTTGCTCTCGGTGATTCTATGGAACGGAGTGAACTGCGTTCTGTACCTAATCCTGTTATCGGTGAAACTGAGGTACGGAATGGGTAGCGGAGGTCCTTCGCACTCCACGGATTCGAATACCCAATCATGACGATGGGTTGCCATTCCTAATAACGAAAAGGGGAGGTCGCCGACGCCTACTTTCCGAGCTCCACGAGGTACCGCTTCACCCTGGCGGCAACGAGCACGTCAGCAGAATCCCCGCCCTTCTCATAGGCCTCCAGTGCTTTATTGCTGAGCGGCAGAGCCTGCTTGGCCTTCGATCTGTTGTCCGCCTGGGTCGCAAGGATGATTCTCACCGCTTCGATGTACCAGTTCCCTTCCTCCTGATAGTCCTCCATCCTGTGGTTGCATTCAGCAAGCCACCTGCAGTATTCGATTCTCGTCTGCGGCGGCTTCGACTCGTCCTTCACTTCGAATTCCAGGGACGCGATGGCCCTCCCATACTCTCCATCATGGATCATTACCACTATCTCTTGCAGACTCATACGGATTCATCGACCTTCCCGTGGAGCATAAGCGACGATGTTTCCAATACATGACTTTCGACTCAACAAGCAGTCTAGGGAATCAAAGCAGGACAAAAGGAAGCACAGCCCTAATGGCCATAGACTGGAAGCGGGGCTTGAAAGGGACACGATTCTCAACATTAGGAATTGAAACAGGGTTTTTCCCCACGGTGCCCAGTCCGAGAATGCGATGCACTTCACCGCCTCGAAACACAGCGTCCCCAGGCTCATAGGGAACCTCCAGCGTCAGGGGTTCACGGTGGTCGGGCCGTCGCTCTCCGAGGGCGTGGTCCGCCTCAGGGAGCTGAAGGGAGCCGGGGACCTCGCCTCGGGGGTCGTGGACATCCAGGGCCCAGGCAGCTATGCCCTCGGCGGAAAAAGCGCGTTCCTCTTCGCTTCAGTAAACGGTCCCGACTCTCCGAAGGGGTACCTTCACCCGGCTGAGGTAGAGCTGTCAAAGATCGTCAACAAAGGTAGCGGCATCGAACTTGTCTCTGCTTTCCACTTGGACAGGAAGTATGCATTCTTCGGCATCAGGCCCTGCGACCTCAGAGGGGTCGGCGTCATGGACAGGACGATGCTGGTGCCCGGCTTCGAGGATTCTGTCTACTCAACCCTTAGGAAAGATTCCATCCTCATCGTGGTCAACTGCACTAGGGCGGGCGAGAACTGCTTCTGCGCCTCCATGGGGACCGGACCTGCTGCTACGTCAGGCTACGACGTCGCAATCACCGAGCTCCCAGAGAAGCTTCTGTTGGACATCCCTGAAAAGAACATGGGCCTCTTCCAGGGGATAGAGCTCATCGCCGCCACGGAGGAGGAGCTCCGCGAAGGCGAGGAGATGGTCCGGCACGCTGGGGAGCAGATGGGCAGAAGGATTTCACAGAAAGATCCGGCGAGGCAGATGTACGCAGCCCTTGATTCGTCGGCGTGGGGGAAGGCCGCTGAAAGGTGCCTGGCATGCGGGAATTGTACCATGGTGTGCCCCACCTGCTTCTGCAACACGATCATTGACAGGACGGACCTGAGGGACGGGAGCGTGTCCAGGGTCCGCATCTGGGACTCCTGCCTCTCGAAGGACTTCGTCTACTCTGCAGGGGGGAACCCGAGGCAACAGAGGACAGCCAGGTACAGGCAGTTTGTCATGCACAAGTTCGCCTACTGGCCGGATGAGTTCGGAACCTACGGCTGCGTCGGCTGCGGCAGGTGCATCACCTGGTGCCCCGTGGGCATAGACATCACGGATACAGTCAACACCGTCCTGAAGGAACGGCAGGATGCAGCCAAGAGGGTGGAGGCGCCTTCAGTTGTCTAGGCAAGCCCTGCACGCCTTCATGCGAGGGACAGTCCGCGAGGTCACAAGAGAGACTCCCGACACCTTCACCCTGCTCTTCGATTTGGGGGAAAGACGAACCCCCGCTGATTTCATGCCGGGTCAGTTCAACATGCTCTACGTCTTCGGGGTGGGAGAGGTCCCTATCTCTGTCGCCTCCTCCCGCGGAGAGAAATTGTTGATGCACACCATCAGATCAGTGGGGACGGTCACCAACCTCTTGGCAAGGCTCAGCGTTGGGGAGAGTGTAGGTGTCAGGGGACCCTTCGGCAGAGGATGGCCCGTCACCGAGGCAGAGGGGAAACAGTTGCTGATTATCGCAGGTGGCCTGGGGCTTCCACCGCTGCGTCCCGTGATAGAAGAGGCGGTTGCGAAGCATGGCCGCTTCGCCGAGATGAAGGTAATGTACGGGGCGAGGACCCCATCGGACCTCATCTATACCCACGAGTATCCGAGGTGGCAGGCGGCGAACGGGTGCGACCTTCTCCTCACGGTCGACAGGGGGGACGGGGATTGGAGGGGCAACGTAGGCGTCGTTACAACTCTCTTCCCAAAGGCGGGGATTGACCCCGGGCGTGCCACCGCCTTCATCTGCGGCCCCGAGCTCATGCTCAAGTTCTCGATTATGGAGCTCGTGAAAATGGGGGTACCGGCCGAGAGGATTTTCATCTCTCTGGAGCGGAACATGAGCTGCGCTTCAGGCACCTGCGGCCACTGCCAGCTGGGGCCATTTTTCATCTGCAGGGACGGTCCCGTCTTCAGCTATCCGAAGATTAGGGATTTCTTCCCAAGGGAGGGGGTCTGATGTCCAAGCCAAGACTGGGCGTGTTCAAGTTCTCATCCTGCGACGGATGCCAGCTCTCCATGCTCGACGCCGAGGACGAACTTCTCCAACTCCTTGACAGGGTCGAGCTGGCGGACTTCTTGGAGGCCAGCAGCGCATCGGCGGGGGCCCCCTATGATGTCGCTCTGGTCGAGGGGTCCGTCTCTACCGAGGAGGAGGTCGAGAGAATAATCCGCATCAGGAAGGAATCCAAGATGCTCGTGGCCCTCGGCGCCTGCGCGACTTCGGGTGGCCTGCAGGCCCTTAGGAACTGGAGCAGGCTTGGCCTTTTCGAGTCGGCAGTCTACCCAGAGCCGAAGGTCGCCAGGGCCTTGGAGAAGGCGCTCCCCGTAAGCGACTTCGTAGCAGTAGACTTCGAGCTGAGGGGGTGCCCCGTAAGCAAGTCGCAGCTCCTGCAGTTTTTCGCTTCAATCCTGCGGGGCGCGAAACCGAGGCTCCCTACCAGCGCTGTCTGCTTCGAGTGCAAGAGGGCCGGGAACCCCTGCCTCGTAGTAGCCGGCGGGACACCCTGCCTCGGCCCGGTCACCGCTTCTGGGTGCGGCGCACTCTGCCCTTCCCGTGGCAGAGGATGCTACGGATGCTTCGGACCTTCGGACGACGCGAACTTGGATTCCTACGCTTCGTGGCTGGCCGCCCACAAAGTCGACCGCTCGACCATAGGGCTCCTCCTCAGGGGCGCCAACTCACAGTCGCCCGAGTTTAGGAGGTGGATAGAGAAGAATGGCTAGGCGAGTCGTGGTGGACACGGGTCCCATGGCTAGGGTGGAGGGGGAAGGGTCGCTTTCCATCGTAGAGACGGATACTGGGGTGCCTGAGGTCAAGCTGAATATATTCGAGCCTCCACGGTTCTTCGAGGCTCTCCTCAGGGGCAGACGGGCGGAAGAGGTCCCCGACATCGTCGCGAGAATTTGCGGCATCTGCCCAGTCGCCTACCAGATCAGCTCACTGAATGCCTTCGAGGATCTCTTCGGAGCAGAGGTCGACGAGCAGGTAAGGAAGCTCAGAAGAATTCTGTACTACGGGGAGTGGATCGAAAGCCACACGCTACACATCTTCATGCTCGCCGCGCCCGATTTCGCGGGAGTCCCCGACGCAGTTGCGTTGGCCAAGAGCGACCCCGCGTTAGTGAGAGAGGCACTCACCCTCAAGAAATTGGGCAACAGTCTCATGTCGGCCGTCGGGGGGAGGGAGATCCATCCAGTGTCGCTCAAGATAGGAGGGATCTACAGAGCGCCTTCGAAGGAGGCCCTAGCATCCCTCTTGCCGGAGCTGGACAGGCTAAGGGGCGCCGTCCAGAAGATGGTCGACTTCATCTCATCCCTCGAAAGGCCGTCTCTGGAAAGGGAGTCCACTCTGGTCTGTCTCCGCGACCCGGCACGCTATGCCATCGATCGAGGGGAAATAGTTTCCAACCGAGGGCTTCGGCTGCCGCCCTCGGCCTTCGAAGAGAACTTCGAGGAATACCAGGTCGAGTACTCTAACGCGCTGCATTCGCGCACCAGGGGTGGGGGTTCCTACATGGTAGGACCTCTAGCGAGGTTCAGCCTGAACTACGAACAGCTCAATCCTGCCGCCAGGGCTTTGGCCAAGGAGATTGGGATGAAGCCCCCGCTGAAGGACCCGTTCCAGAGCATACTCGTCAGGGCCCTCGAGATAGTGCACGCGCTGGAGGAGACGGCGAGAGAGGTGAAGGAGTACGAAGAGCCTGTCCGCCCCAGTGTCCCATACAAGGCGAAGGCTGGTACCTGCTACGGTGTCAGCGAAGCTCCCAGGGGCATACTCTACCACAGCTACACGGTCAACGGCAGGGGCCAGATTGAAAGGGCCAAAATCGTTCCACCCACCGCCCAGAACCAGGCACGGATGGAGGACGACGTCAGGCTTCTGGCCCCCCGCATATTGAAATCAGGTGCCGGCGAAGCCAGGAGGCTCAGCGAGATGGCAATTCGCAACTACGACCCCTGTATATCCTGTGCGACACATTTCCTGAGACTGGACATCAGAAGAGCCTAGCAGGGCTCTCATTTCCCCTTTCCCGCGTACTCTTTCACCTCCTCCTTGACTTCTTCTAGCACGTGCGGAAGGGCTCCTGCGACCTCAGCCGACAGGCCGTTTCCGGCGGTGCAATCTGCCGGCTCAACGCCGACTACGACAGTCGCAGGTAGGCGCATCCCGGTTTTTCTTGCAAGAGCGAGGATGTCGTGGAAATTCTGCTCGTGAGACAGGGGAGCGTGAAGAACTGCAGACCGGCGCGCGCCCGCAATGAACCTCACCACACTACCAGGCGGTCTACCTGATTTCACAGCATCCACAATGACCAGCTTCGACGCTCCCTTCGCAGAATCGAGGACCGAGATATCCACGGTCTGACGCTCAAGGACTAGTACCCCCGACCCCAGATTGAGCTTCCTCAGAGCCTTCGCCACTTCGATGCCGAAACCGTCATCTCCCATGAGGGGGTTTCCCACGCCGATCACGACGCATTCTCTTCTCTGGGCTTCCCCTACTCTTCCGCCCTGCTTACGAAGGCGGCTGTTTTCATTGGCAGCTTCCGCGGACATGGACCGCAGTCCTTCAGCCGTAGGCCGGGTATCTGAGCCTCAAGAGTCGGCGCATCTCTGATGCGAGCTTGGCGTCTACTTCTCTCTGCCTATCGGAAAGACTCACGCTTCCGGGGCCCGTAATCACCAGGGGCCCTTCGGCGTAGCTTCCGCCTTTCTCAGGGACAACAGGCTCGGACCTTAGCACTGACAGAAGGCGCCTCCGTAGGGGACCGCTCTGAATCTCGGTCTCCCCTCCCATCAACTGCAGAGCGAGCTCAGGGGGGAGACCTCGGTAGCCATAGGGAAATGGACCCTGGGGTCTCCTGTGAAGGGAATCGGCGGGCGAGCCAATAACCATGGGGGTAGGCTTGAATAGCGAGTCTATCTTCAGCATCCAAGCGCCGTCAGGTCCCGCTACGGTGGCGTCAAAGAATCCTGAACTCGTGGACGGTGAAACTGTGAAGCTCCATCCCTTCGGGTCCCTGGCGTAGCTTTCCAGCATCCGGCGCTTCAGCTCGCTACCCTCAAGGATCTCCATGTCCGTTCGAGCCTCACCCTCTTAGCGTATAAACGCGTTAAACTGTCGCCAAGCCCGTGCCAGTTTTCACCAAGCACCTCGAACTTCGCACGGAAGCAGAAAACGACATCGTTGACATAACAGGGGTGGTGCAGCAGGCAATCGAAGAGAGCAGGCTCGATACCGGAGTGGTGGTAGTCTTCGTTCCTGGCTCCACCGCAGCCATCACCACCATCGAGTTCGAGCCTGGGCTCGTCAAGGACTTTCCAGGGATGCTTGAGAGGGTTGCGCCCAAGGACATCGACTATGAGCACCAGCAGGCGTGGCACGACGACAACGGAAGGTCACATGTCAAGGCGTCGCTCGTAGGTCCAAGCCTTTCCGTCCCTTTCGAAGGGGGCACCCTCACCCTCGGTACATGGCAGCAAATCGTGTTCGTGGAGTTAGACATCAGGTCGAGGCGGCGCGAGGTCGTCGTCCAGGTGATGGGAGAAGCCGAAACAGAGTCAAGAACCTAACCGGCGTTCAGCGCGGAAGCCCCTCGACGAAGTCGCCAAGCAGGCCCATACCTTCCTTTATGATCTCCCTGGGTGCGGCGAACGAAATCCTCAGATGCTTCTCTCCCGCAGGACCAAAAATGCTCCCCGGGAGCACGGCTACCCCCCTCGAATCGAGAAGCTTCCTGCTGAACTCCAGCGAGCTGATCTTGGCGTCGTACTTCGGAAAGGCGTAGAAGGCGCCCTCGGCACGCGCGAACTCGAGGCGAGGGATTCTCTTCATCATCCGTTCCATAAGCTCCCTCCTCCCGAGAAGCTCCTCCCTGAACCGGCGGGTGCTGTTGCCCCCCTCGCGAAGTGCGTAGGCAGAAGCGCGCTGAATGAAGGGTGGGAAGCAGCTCAGAGTGTGTTCGATGAACCTGTCAAGGAGGCGCATGACCGTCTCGTCTGCCACGACGTACCCAGCTCGCCACCCCGTCATCGCGAAGCTCTTGGAAAGGCTGAAGACGGAAATCACCGACGAAGGCTCTTGCTCCAAGGAGCCCATGGATACATGCTCCTTCTCGTAGACGAGGTCTTCATACGACTCGTCGCTTATCACATAGAAATTCCTCTCTCTGCTGAAATCGAGCAGCGCCTTCAGCTCTCGCCTGGAGAGCATTTTCCCGGTGGGGTTCGAAGGAGTGTTCACGATTATCGCTCTTGTCTTCTTCGTAGTCCGCTTCCTGACCTCATCAACATCAAGGGAGTAGTCTCCTGCCAGGTCATACCAGATGGGCTTCGCTCCTGAAAGTACGACGGGCTGAGAGTAGAAGTAGCCTGGGTTGGGTATGAGCACCTCCCCTCCACCGTCTGTAGTGGCGACGATTGAAGCGTAGACGGCGAGCTTGGTCGAGATGAACATCGTGTTTGGGATTTCGGCGTTGATTCGATTGCGCTTTCTCACCTTGTCCCTGATCGCCATCCTGACTTCAGGGATTCCATACGATGAGACGTAGTGGGTGTCTCCCGCGTCCATGGACTCCCTGGCCTTCTCGATTATCGCCCTGGGAGTCGAAAACGAAGGTTCGCCGATGGCCAAAGGGTAGACCTTCACTCCTCTGGAAGCCATCTCGTTCACCTTTCCGAAGATGCCATAGGAAACCGAGTCCCCGATATCCCTCAGGGGCAAACGCCCCTCTGATGCCCGGATTCGATTTAAGCCTTGAATGCTGCTACAACCCTTTTTACCGCAACCGGTCCCGGCACACCGTGAAGCTCGTCCGTTTCTCCTTTCCTGATGGACGGGAAGCGTTCGGGGTATACTCAGATGGCAGAGTATCCGACCTCTCTCCAACTTACGCAAGTTTCTCCGACGCAATCGCTGACTTGGCGAACCTGAAGGCCAGGCCTCCGACCGGCGACGTGGATGTGGACGACACCAACCTCATGGCTCCTGCCGACAGGAGCTCGAAGATTCTCTGCATGGCCGTAAATTATCACAGTCATATCGAGGAAATGCAATCGGAGCAGACCAGGGAGCCAGTGCTATTCACCAAGTTCTACCAGAGCCTGACGGGACCATACAGTCCCATACCTCATTTCATTCACAGCCAGATAATGGACTACGAGGGGGAGATAGCAGTCGTGATTGGCAGCAGGGGACGAAACGTCTCGCGCGGGGACGCGTGGAAGTATGTCGCAGGATACACCCTGCTCAACGACGTCTCAGCCCGCAGCCTCTTTCGAGTGCCTCAGGGCAGTGGGGTTATGCTCGACTGGTTCTCCTGCAAGGCCAACGATCGCGCCACCCCAGTCGGTCCGTGGATTGTGACCTGCGACGAAGCAGGAGAGTTCTCGAAGCTTCGGATTGAGACGTACCTGAACGGCGACAGGGTCCAGTCTCAGAGCGTCTCCGACATGGTCTTCGATGTGCCGGAGATCATCGAGCACGTCACAAGCAGATTGACGCTGGACCCAGGAGACATCATCTCAACGGGCACCCCCGCCGGGGTGGGAGTTGCCCGCAAGAGGACCCTGCGGGAGGGAGACATCATCCGGGTTCAGGCCGAAGGCATCGGGCACATCGAAAACCAAGTACTCTAGGAGAGGACGCCTGCCAGCCGAGCGAGCCCGGCTACCACAAACCTAATCATGTGCGTCAAGTTCGCGGCTCACATGGACACCTACGAAGCAATTGTCACCAAGCTGGACGTGCGCGACTTCGCCGACAAGCGCGTCGACGCCAAGACGAAGACGAAGATACTTCATGCCGCTAGGTTCACGGGCTCATCGATGAACACTCAGCACTGGCGATTCATCCTCGTTCAGGACAAGAAGAACCTAGCCACCCTGGCACAGGACAGCACCACCGGGCCCTGGGTGAGAGACGCGGACTTCGCCATAATTATCAACATAGACCCCAAGGTTCCCGGCTCGACCGTCGACGGCGGGAGGGTACTTCAGGATATGGAACTGGCGGCGTGGAACTTTGGAGTCGTCTCCCGCCTCTTTACTGGGTTCAAAGAGCCGGAGCTCCGGCGCGACTTCGGGATCCCGCAGGAACTGAAGCCCGTCGCGGCGCTAGGGTTCGGCTATCCCATCAAGGCGATCAAGGGAAAGAAGAACAGGAAACCCCTCGAAGAGCTCGTCTCTCTAGAGAGATACGGGAGCCCTTACCACCCCGCGGAGTAAGCCCGATTAGGAGTTCGAGACAGCGGGCGGGGCAGTGCTTACCTGCGACGCATTGGCTTCCTGGGACGCCAGCCGAGCTTCAAGCTCTCTGACCCTCTTCCCCAGCTCGTCCATTGACCGTCCCAGCTCTTCCACCATGGCAAGTAGTCTCTCCTCCTGAACCTCCCTCGCCGACTGGACCCTGAACGTCTCCGGGAGCCTCCCTTCCTTCATCATCAGCAGGATCATCTCGTAGAGCCTCTGCTCGGCCAGGGTTCTGTCTTCTCCTGCCGACTGGGCTGTGCCGGAGTACATCTCGAGTAGCTTCTCCAAATCGGAATAACGCTTATCCTTGTACACGACCCTGTATTGGTACCCTGTCCCGACGGCGTTCCCATAGGACCAGACATCGTCCCTGTGAATCCTCTCGAACTGCGGCCCGTCCATCAGGTATTCTATGTCCCGCCCATTAATCGGGTTCTTCTCTGCGAAGTTAGGCTTGACGGATCCGTTGTAGTACAAGACCGCAAACTCCTCCACCAGCCTGTGCCGCATCCCTTCGCTAAAACTCGTGCCGCCCTCTTCAGTCAGCCCCGCTCACCGTCCATCCCATGTGTCACAAGCCATTTTAGAAAACGAATCAACGTTTCTTAATCACACTGTCATCATTGTGTCTTGCAGTGGATGTGCTCAATGGCACCAGGCCTCGTATTCGGGGATTCCATTCGACGTCCCGTCACTCTGGCCCGAGCCGAAGGAACAAGACATAAGGCGCGCACTTCCTCAATCGTCCGGCCGTGAGCGGTCTGCTGGCAGGGCTGCAGCGGTTCCTTTTCCTCCCGAGGAGTGCCTGGATCCTGACCTCGACCTCCGCCATCTGGTCCATCGGTGCTGCCATGGCGAACCCCTACCAGTCCGTATATTTCGCATCTCTCGGGGCAGCTCCCTTCCAGATAGGGCTCCTCGTCGCCTACGGCACAGGGGTGACAGCCCTGTCCCTTCTCATTGGGGGGTACATCGCAGACGTCTGGGGGAGGCGGAGAGTGATCGTGATCTTTAGCTGGGTGTCCGTCGCCAGCGCCTTCGTCTACTGCGTCATTGGCTCGCCTATCCTTATCCTCGTGCCCCTCACCCTGGCGTCGGTCGCCAGCTTCTACACTCCTGCCTTCAACTCGATTATGATGGACTCCATCGAACCTGAGGATAGGATACGTGGCTTCGCTGTGTTCAGCGCCATCAATACAATTCCTTCCATCTTCGCTCCGACCATCGGTGGGGTATTGATCAACCACTTCGGGACGAACTCTGGGCTGAGACTCTGCTACCTAGGCAGTGGCCTGTTCGGAATCCTCGGAGTGGGACTCCGATCCGTCAAGCTGAGCGAGACCTACGTCGTCAAGAGGCCAGCGGCGCGCAAGTCTTTCGCCACCCACCTGAGGGATTCATTCGTCGACGGTATCGGGGCCATTCGACAGTCTGGGGGCGTGGTGAAGAAGCTGCTCCTCTACGTGACACTGGCCGGCGTAGGGACGGGGTTCACGTCCCCCTACGTCTCCATTTACGTCGTGGACTACCTCGGGATCAACGCCCTCAGCTACAGCGTGGTGGTGGACCTGGCTGGTGCCGCCACTGTCTTCCTCCTCTTCACAGTCGTCTTCCTCATCCGTAGGCTCGGGTCGAAGAAGAGCATACTGCTGGCGTCCGTCGCCGCTCCCCTCAGCAACGTGATGTTCACCCAGGCCAAAACAATGGACGAGCTCTTCGAGTGGGGCGTGACAGGCGCCGTATCAACCGCTCTGCAGTCCCCCTCGCTTTCGACCATCCAGGCAGAGGCAATCGAGCAGCGGAACCGAGGGAAGGTCCTTGCAATGTTCAGCATCCTACCGACTCTGGTCGCGCTCCCGTCCCAGGTGTTCGCAGGCTACCTATACAGCGCGTTCTCGCCAGTCCTTCCGTTCGTTGCATCGCTGGTCCCCTTCGGACTGGCCGCGCTGGTGCTCTACACCATCCGCTAATGCGCAGGGCAATATCAGAAGACATACTAAACCGCCTCCGAGACCACGGGCAGGAGAGCCTCTCAGGGATGAGGATCACTTACACGCCCTACCAGGAGCTAATCGTCCACGAAATCATTGAACAGTCGAGTCCCAGCGTCTTCTTCGAGGACATCGTACGGCTAGCACTGAGCGGGGCCCACCAGGTACAGCCGAGCATCAACTGGATTGACGGCATCGCATTCTTCATCGCCCCGATGCAGCCCACGGAGGAAGTGGTCCGTGAAAACCTAGCCGGGAAGGTTCACTACGCCAGCGTCCTGTTCACGAGGACGGAATATCAGCAGCAGATGGCAGTAAAAATCGGGAACCAGGACTTCACCGTCAGGCTCCGCAAGGCAGAGGACAACCCCACCTTGGTTGAGCTCGCTGCCTTCTTGAAGGACTTCAAACACCGGTAACCCGCTCTCCTCCGAACAGCGCACCTTACACGATTAAATGAGCCACCGGCTCTGGTAGGCCGCGAAAGCCATGTCCAAGCTCGGAGATGCTAAAACTCTGGGTGGAGTCGGCTCGATCCTTATCCTCATACCTATCGCGAATATAGTCGGATACATCCTCGTTCTCATCGCCACAAAATACGTCTCGGACGAATTGGGAGACAGGACAATATTCGATAACATGCTCTACGCTGTCATCACAGGAATAGTTGGTGCTGCAGCCCTTGCTTTCATCATCATCACGGGTGCATTATTCAGTACATTCGCCTTCACATTTTCCGCAATCGCGGGCGTGTTTGTGGGACTCGCAGTTGCATGGATAGCTCTGATCATTTCTTCAATTTTCATCAGGCGCGCCTACGATACGATGGCCTCGAGGCTCAATGTAGGGATGTTCAGGACAGCGGGCCTGCTTTACTTCATCGGCGCCATACTGACCATCGTAGGAGTTGGGCTCATCATCTTGTTTGTGGGCATTATTCTCCAAATCGTCGCATTCTTCGGCATACCTGATTCGGTGCCTGGCATGCAGGCCCAATCGATGGGCGGAATGGGTCCCCAGCCAATGGGCGCGACGTACTCACAGGCTGGAACGAAGTTCTGTCCCAACTGCGGCACTCAGTTGGCAGCGACAGCCACATACTGCACCAAGTGCGGCGCGAAACTGTAGTCCTAGCGAGTCTCCTACCTTTTTTCTCGTCTCGACAAGTGCATAATGTGTGGAAGCGACTACGCTTTCCAAACGAAACGCATAGAGATGAAGTAGCTCACGGGATAGGCTACGATTGCCCCGACGATGTTCCCGAGCGCTGGTGATAGTGACATCCATCCCAGAAGCGCCAACTGGACCGCGATGGTTATGGCGCTTCCAAGGGCGTAGACGCCTTCGAATTTCCCCAGCCTGACGAGGGTATCTTTCCACCCCCTCTCACGCCGGCCCACACCTCTCACAGTTGTCCTCTCGTTCACGAAGAATCCCACAACCACACCGACAACAGACGCAAAGATGTCCAGCGACAGTAGCGCAGGCGAGGAAGCGAGGTTGCTCGGGATGTTGGTGTTCCCGTACACGGCGTACAGCCCTGCGACAAGTATGGTCTCTAGAACAAGGAAACCGACGATTCCGGCGACGCCGAACTGTGCCAGCCTGAAGAAGTGGTATTTCCTCTCTAGCTCCCTGACTCTCCCCATTGCGCATCATTCACCTCGGGGGCCGCGCTGCAGGTCGAGTGCGTCCCATCAGCCAGAGATTGCGGGCCAAGGCGGGAATAGGAATCACTTTCGGTCACCCCTCTCTATCATTGGTTCCCTTAAGCCTGACCACTATTATCTGCTAATGCGTCTAATGGAGCCCTGTTGGCACTCGCGTTAATCCCGCCCCAGCCCTCGGCCGCAGGACTCAACGGTGGCAGGCTGACAGTCCGCGAGGTCAGATGCAACACGCTGCTTCACCCACTCGCGTACAGGGACTCGACAGGATACACTGCAAACCTATACAAGGGCTGCACCCACAGTTGCGTCTACTGCTACGCCCCGTCCCTGACGCACGACGAGAGGAGATGGGGATCATATGTCGACGTGAAGGTGAACGCCCCCCAGGTCCTAGAGAGGGAGCTCAGGGGCTTGAGGAAGGACGAGGTGTTCCTCTCGAGCGCCTCGGACCCATACCAGCCAGTGGAGGCGAGATACGGAGTAACCCGGCGCTGCCTTGAGGTGCTCCGAAGGAACAGGTATCCAGTGTCGATACTGACGAGATCGCCCCTGGTCCTAAGGGACCTCGACCTGCTCAAGAGGTTCGAGTGGGCGAGAGTAGGAATGTCCATTACCACCGTCCCGGTCAGGCGATTCGAACCGGGCGTCTCTCCCCTCCGGCGAAGAATCGATACCCTCAGGAAACTCTCGAAGGCAGGGATTTCGACCTGGGTCTCCCTGGCCCCCGTGATTCCGGGAATCGTCCTGGTCGACTTGGACGAGCTCTTTGAAGAGCTGGGCAGCGCCGGGGTGTCATTCGTGTCCTTCAACGTCCTCAGGTTTGCGGGGTACGAAGAATCTAGGTTGATGTTCGAGGCGACAGCGGCAATGGGAACGAAAGAGGCACTTGCAGGGCGGGTGCAGATCGTAGCGAAGCTGTCGAAGTTGGTCAGACAGTACTCCATGGTCCCGAAGGACGAGATGCTTGAGTGGAGGCCGGACGCACAAAGCCCTCCGTCTCTCGACAGGTTCCAGTAGTGGCGTCCCGCTGGCAACGCCGTTCGAGGCATCGGACCAGATTAATTAGGAGCATGCCCGGGCGGAGACGCCATGGCCCTCGACCTCCCGGCAGGAAAAATCGCCAGGCCGATAATCACCATCGAGGAGCAGGCTACGGTAGTAGACGCCTCCAAGAAGATGGTGAAGAACAACAGGGGGAGCATCGTTGTCACAAAGAAAGGGACGACGGTTGGCTTCCTCACCGAAAGGGACATCTTGAAGAGGGTCGTCGCGAAGTCTCTTTCCCCGCGCAGGGTCAAGGTGAGGGACGTGATGTCGAAGGCTCCGATTACCATCGACAAGGGCAGGCCACTGCGCGAAGCGATCGACCTGATGAACAGGAAGGGCGTCAGGAGAATGCTCCTGACGGACAAGGGGAAGATGGTCGGCGTGTTCACGCTTAGGGACATCGTAAGTTACATGAGAATCTGCGTGCAATGCGGAAGAGAGATCAAGTCCATCCTCGAGACCAACACCCCGGACCTCTTCATGGAGTGCGAGTGCGGCTCCAGGTATCACAAGTCCTGCGCGGAGACTGTGGTAAACTGTGTGACCTGTGGCAAGACCCTTGTGACCCACGTGGTCTACCCGGAGCCATCGGAGACCTTACCAGGATAGAGCCAGTCACCGATAAATAACGGCCAACGCCCTGGCCGACCGAATGAACACAGGTTACGCTGTCGCAGTAATAGGAGTGCTGGGCATAATCCTAGGCGCTGGGATGTATGCGGTTCAATGGCACAAGACTATAGGACTAGGTGGCATCGGCCTCGGAGTACTACTCGTCCTTGTGGGCGTTTGGATGGCTCGAAGCGAGCGGCCCAAGGCTATGCCTCAGCCGGCCCAGCCGTCCAATCCATAGAAGGAACTCGCTGCCTCGCTGTCAAGAGCCCGTATCTGTTAGGCTCAAGGTGTATAGCCCTGCGCATTAGGTCGATTCTTGTAAGTGCTTTCCAATGATGACAGAAGTGCGCCTTCACGGGAGGGGCGGCCAGGGCGTAGTGTCCGCCGCCCAGCTGATAGCGGACGCCGCTGTCCTCGAAGGAAAGTACGTCCAAGCTTTCCCCGAGTTCGGCGCTGAAAGGTCCGGTGCCCCCATTGCCGCCTACGCGCGGCTGAGCGATGGTCCCATCGAGATACACTCCTTCATCCGCAACCCCGACGTGGTGATGGTCGTGGACAGGTCCATGGCCTTTTTCAAGAGCACGACCCAGGGCCTCTCCAGGGACGGCTGGTTCATCTGCAACTACGACGGCTCCCCTGAAGAGCTGCGCTCTAAGCTCGGACTCGAGCCGTCGGTGAAGGTCATCACCCTCGACGCCACAGGAATAGCGATGAAGTGTCTGGGGAAGGACTATCCCAACACGCCGATGCTTGGTGCACTCCTTAGGGCAACGGGAATCGTCGGCACCGAGTCCCTCGAGAAGGTCCTCGGTGGCCGGTTCAAGGGGAAGGTGCTGGAAGGAAATCAGGAGGCCCTCAAGCTGGGATACCAGGGAGGGAGCGCCGCATGAGCTGGAAGCAGCTCGAAGAGGGTGGTGTCGTAAAGGGAGGCACTTCTGCATCCTACATCGTCTCAGGATGGAGGGTCAAGAGGCCGGTCATCAACGAAGCGAAATGCACCAACTGTTTGATCTGCTGGGTCTATTGCCCCGAACCTGCCATCATCAGGCACGAAGGGGCCAAGGTTACCATCGACTACGACCACTGCAAAGGGTGCGGCATCTGCGAGACGGAGTGTCCGCCCAAGGCGATATCAATGGTGAGGGAGCCGTGACGCTCACCCAGACCCTGCGCGTTGCCGCGCTCCAGGGGGACGAAGCGGTGGCAGAAGCGGTGCGCCAGTGTGACGTCGACGTCGTGGCGGCATACCCCATCACCCCTCAGACAATCATAGTGGAGAAGCTTGCCGAGTACGTCGCCGACGGCAGGTTCAGGGGAGAGTTCGTCGCTGTCGAGTCTGAGCATAGTGCTCTTTCGGCCTGCCTTGGAGCGGCGGCCACGGGTGCACGCGTCTTCACAGCGACTTCCAGTCAGGGCCTGGCCTACATGCACGAGATGCTCTACAACGTCTCCGGCATGAGGCTTCCCATAGTGATGGCGGTGGCAAACAGGGCCCTCAGTGCTCCTCTGGTCCTCAACGCCGACCATGGAGACATGATGGGTTCCAGAGACTCGGGGTGGATCCAGTTCTACGCCGAGAACGTGGAAGAGATCTACGACAGGACGATTCAGCTATTCAAGCTGTCCGAGGACCCGAGGGTGATGCTGCCGTCGGCAATCAACTTCGAAGGTTTCATCCTCTCCCACGACAAGGAGAGAGTGCGTCTCCTAGACGACGAGCCCATCCAGAGATTCCTGGGGAGGCCGAGGCCGAAGCACAAGATTGACCCGGACGCCCCGCTCACCTTTGGCGCCATCGCAACGCCTGACACTTACTACGAGTTCAGGATGCAGCAGACAGAAGCGATGAAGAATGCACTCCACGTCTTCGATGAGGTGGAGATGGAGTTCGAGGGCTTCAGCGGGAGGAGGTACGGCGCCGTTGATGCTTACAACACCGACAGTGCCGACGTGGTCATGGTCATCAACGGCAGCGCTGCCGGGACGATGAGGGCGGCCGCCCGGGCACTGAACGCGTCAGGAGAGAAGGTGGGGGTGCTCGCCATCAAGCTCTACAGGCCGTTTCCCACGGAGCAGGTGGTCTCGCATCTGGCGGAGGCCAAAACGGTCGTGGCCATGGACAGGAGTCTCAGTCCGGGTGCGCCGTCTGGGCCGATATCAGAGGACGTGAAGTCTGCGATGCAGCTTGCGGGGCTTACCAAGCCCATCATGAGCGTGGTTTACGGCATCGGCGGGAGGGACCTCTCCACAGACGACGGGAAGAACATCTTCGGCATGGCGAAGGAAGGCAGCGCTTTCGGAGCCTCCACGGTGATGTACGGGGTGAAGGTATAGATGTTCGAGCCTATCAAGGGACTGAAGGAGCTTCCGACTGAAGAGCCTCTCTCCCCTGGCCATCGTCTCTGTCCAGGGTGCGGCGCCTCCATCGTCGTCAGGGAGGTTCTGCTTGCCGCTCCAAAAGACACCATCATCGCAGAGGCGACAGGGTGCCTCGAGGTGTCCACCGCGCTCTACCCCTACTCCGCGTGGAACAGGCCATGGATCCATTCTGCGTTCGAGAACGCTGCTGCCGTGGCGTCAGGAATCGAATCGGGCTTCAAGGCACTGGCACGGCGTGGCGAGGCCAAGGAGCACCCAATCATAGTCTTCGGGGGCGACGGGGGAACCTACGACATAGGCCTCCAAGCTCTCTCAGGTGCAATCGAAAGGGGGCACAAGTTCCTCTACATCTGCTACGACAACGAGGCCTACATGAACACAGGAATTCAGAGGTCAGGGGGGACGCCCCTGGGTGCCTGGACCACGACCACCCAGGTGGGCTCAGCCCGAGCGGGGAAGCAGGAGACAAAGAAGGACCTGGTGTCCATCGTGGTCGCTCACCACGTCCCCTATGCAGCCACGGCATCCATCTCTCATTGGCGCGACCTAATGACGAAGGTCAGGAAGGCCCTCTCGAAGAACGGCCCCACATTCCTTCACGTGATTGCTCCATGCACCAGGGGGTGGCGGTTCGACTCCGAGAAGACAATAAGGATGGCAAGGCTGGCAGTCGAGACCAGGCTGTTCCCGCTATACGAGGTGGACGGCGGAGTCTACAAGATCACCTTCCCCGTCTCGAGCCCCAAGCCTGTGGAAGAGTACCTGAAGCTGCAGGGGCGCTTTGCGCACCTCTTCCAGCCCCAAAACGCCACAGAGCTGGAGGCCATCAAGAAGGGGGTCGACGACAATTACAGGCGACTGGAGTACCTCTCTCAATTCACGAGCCAGATGTACGCTCAGCCGACAGTGTAGCCCCCCCGGTCTACTCGCAAATGTTCGCATCTGCACGGTTCCGTTTAAGACCCTGCTGACCGGCGCAGCTTTCATGTCGAAACAGAAACTCCAGGAGCACAGACCCACTGTTGCAGAACTGCTTGAGAAGGCAAAGAAGCCCTCTCTCCTGTCTCCTCCCCTGCACAAGTTCTATGGGGGGAAGCTCCAGGTCATGCCGAAGTGCTCCATCACAAGCTACCAGGACTTCGCCATCTGGTATACCCCAGGCGTCGCTGCCGCCTGCAAAGAGATTCAGGCCAAACCAGACATGTCTTTCGAGCTCACCAACAGGTGGAACTTCGTCGCCATAGTCACAGACGGCACCAGGGTCCTCGGGCTCGGGAACATCGGCCCGGAGGCAGGCCTCCCGGTCATGGAGGGGAAGAGCATCCTGTTCAAGTACCTCGGAGGGGTCGACGCGTTCCCGCTCTGCCTCAAGACAAGGGACCCTGAGGAAATCATTCGCACTCTCGAGATGATCCAGCCCAGCTTCGGAGGCATCAACCTGGAGGACATCGAGAAGCCGAAATGCTTCCACATCCTCGAGGAGGCCAGGAAGAGGCTGAATATCCCAGTCTGGCATGACGACCAGCAGGGCACAGCGACAGTGATACTCGCCGGCCTCATCAATGCCTTCAAACTGGTGGGGAAGGACCCCAAGGACAGCCTCATCACACTGGTGGGCGCGGGAGCATCCAACACAAGGACAGCCTACGTCCTGATGAAGTGGGGGATCAAGCCAGGGAATATCATGATGGTGGACACCAAGGGCCTGATCTACCCAGGCAGGGAGGACATCAAGGAAGAGGACGACCGCTGGAAGTACGAGCTCTCCCGTATCACAAACGCGGAAGGGAGGAGAGGTGACATGGCCGACGCATTCAAGGGCGCCGACGCTGTCGTGGCTGCCGCCAAGCCAGGCCCCGACGTAATCAAGAAGGAATGGATTGGGACCATGGCCAAAGATCCTATCCTCTTTGCCTGCGCCAACCCGGTCCCAGAGATATGGCCGTGGGAGGCGGAGGAGGCCGGAGCAAAGATCGTGGCGACGGGCAGGAGCGACTTCCCCAACCAGGTCAATAACAGCCTTGGCTTCCCGGGCATCTTCAGGGGAGTGCTGGACGTGAGGGCCACAACCGTCACCGACGACATGTGCGTGGCTGCGGCCAACGAGCTCGCGAAGTTCGCCGAGGACAGGGGAATAACCGAGAAGGACATCACCCCGAGGATGGATGAGTGGGAGGTGTACCCGAGGGTGGCCGTCGCCTGCGCGCTGAAGTCTATCGATCAGGGTGTGGCGCGGATCAAGCCCAGCAAGCAGGAGCTCTACGACAAGGCGGTGCACATGATCAAGTGCGCCAGAGAGAGTACGGAGCTCCTCATGAAGTCGAACGAAATCAAGCACAGGCCATCGGAGAGGACCCTCCTGAAGGAAGAGAAGGAGAAGTTCCCGGTACACATGCACGGAGGGGGTTAAGCGGCGTACTTACTGCCGCAACCTCCCCCAACCCAATTTTCCTGCTCCGGGTATTTCACAGACAGGCCAGGCGTTCATGGGATCATTTCAGCGCCCTGCGCCTCATGAAGTCCGGGCCGTAGCGCTCGGCGATGATGCTCAGTAGCTCGTCCGGGTGCTCCTTTGTCAGATGATCGAGGAACTCACGGGCCACCTTGGCGCCCGTTGATGGACCTGCTTCGAACGCCTTGTCGGCAAGGTCCATGCAGGTTTGGCACTCGACTATGGTAGGCGTCTTGCCCATCTTCGCCAACTCGGCCAGCTGTTTCTCGAAGAGGCCGTGGACCTTCCTCAGCCTTTCTTCAGGGTCGAGGGTCCTCAGCAGGTCCAGCCTTTCGGTCCGGCTGAAGAACGGGGAGTAGGCGCACAGGTCGGACAGCTTCCCCGGCGTATCCACATTCTTAAGGAAAGTCACGATCTCTTGGGGGATGCCGGGGACCAGTTCGACGAACGCGTCTATCTGCCCGAATACGGCTTTCATCAGCTCCGCACTTCCGGAGTGAACGTCCCGAACCTCTTCCGCCCTCGAGAAGCGAACCCTTACGTAGGGATCCTCGCCCAGAACGCCGCTTATCTTCACCCTCCAGAGCCCCTTCCAGATGGTCTGGGCGCCGGCCCTCGGGGAGGGCTCCGTTCTCCTCAGAAGCACCAAGGTCCCGATGGCCCCCACCGCCGAATCCAAACGGAGA
>CAYPSJ010000021.1:0-33809 GCA_964413565.1 uncultured Nitrosopumilales archaeon
GTAGTGGTCTTGCCGCAAGCCGATTCCCCGATGATTCCAACCTTCTCCCCCTTGCCTACCGAAATGTTCACCCCATTGAGTACCTTGAGCCAGCCCTCGTATACCTTGTACTCCACCTTCAGGTTCTCCACTTGAACTAGCGACGTGCTAAGAGCACCTCCTGCTCGAACCCGCGTTCAAACTCTATCTAATCTCCGATGAGAACATGTCGTTGACACCATCACCTATGAGGTTGAATCCGAGGATTACAACCACAATCGCGAGTGCGGGGAAAATAGAAATCCACCACTGGGCCGGAAGATACGCGGAACCGTCAGAAATCATCGTTCCGAGGTCTGGAGTAGGAGCCTGCGCTCCTAGTCCTACGTAACTAAGCGCCGCACCGATAAGAATAGTCCACCCCCCATCGAGGGATACCTTTGTCAGAATCGAACCGAGAATATTCGGCAAAATCTCTCTGAACATGATGTGCGTCGAGGAGGCGCCCGCGAGTTGGGCCGCGTGCACGAAATCTTCATTCCTAATTGATGAAGCTTGACCATAGACCAGCCTTGTGTACCAAGGCCACCATGCCAGTGCAATAGCAAGGAACGCGTTGATGCCTCCGGGTTTCAATATCGCTACAACAGAAAGCGCGAGGATGAGAGGGGGAACCGCGATGAAGACATCGGCGACCCTCATGATTAGCGTACTGAACCATCTGTTGATGAAATATCCGGCGATCAGTCCAAGGACTACACCCGGGATTACATCTATCGAAAGCACGACGACCACGAGTTCCAACGAGTAACGGAAACCGAACATCAAGCGCGACAG
This sequence comes from uncultured Nitrosopumilales archaeon, assembly GCA_964413565.1. Lineage (GTDB taxonomy): Archaea > Thermoproteota > Nitrososphaeria > Nitrososphaerales > Gagatemarchaeaceae > UBA183. Next base: position 817 of record CAYPSJ010000021.1, read on the forward strand.
CACATCACGGCCGTATTCGTCGGTCCCAAGCAGGTGGGTGGCTGAAGGCGGTAAGCTGGCTTGGTTGAAATTAACGTAGAGGCCTGCGCTCTTGGGGTATGGAGAAATCCAGGGGGCGAAGATTGCCACAAGGACAACCACGGCTATCGCAACGAGGCCAACAATCGAGAGCTTGTTCCTGCTGAACTTGTACCAGTATTTCCCGTACTTCTGAGAAAACGGCAGACGCCGACTCTTTGTCACGTTCATTATTCACTCTTCACCTGCAACCTGATTCTAGGGTCCAGATATCCCACAACGATATCCACCAAGATGTTCGCTATGACGAACATCACACCTGCGACCATGACCACTGCGACAATCGCATTGAGGTCCTTGCTTAGCATGGCATTCAGACCGTATCTTGAGAATCCGGGCCAGTTGAAAATCAGTTCGACTAGGAACGCGTTCGCTATCTGGGCTGAGATGTCGAGGGCATAGATCGTCAGTGTTGGAATGAGAGAAGGCTTCATCAGATACTTCAGCATTATCAGCCTCTCTGGCACACCATGAGAGATTTCAGCGAGAGTGTAGTCCTTGCCGAGGTTCTCAACAACACTCGAGCGCATTATCCGCGCTTCTTGCGCAATCGGTCCGAGTGCGAGGGCAAAAGCGGGAAGAATCAGGTGCCAGATTGCATTGAGCATGGTGCTGAAATTCCCCGTCAGCAGCGAATCGATGGTGTAGAGACCAGTGATGGTTGGAGGTGGTGTGACTCCGAGGCTCAGCCTACCTGTTATGGGGAACCAAAAAAGAGTGTACCCGAAGACGAGCTGCAGGATGATTGCGACGACGAAAGAGGGAACGGCTATCCCAAGATAGGAGATGAGTCGGACGATATTGTCCACCGCGGTGTTCGCCCTTCTCCCAGCTAGGACCCCGAGGGGGACGGAGATGAGAATGTCGATTATCGCAGCGGTTAGAATCAGTTCAACCGTGGCCGGGAGGAACTCTTGGACGTCCAAGAGCACGTTCCTCTGGGTGAAGAGGGACAAACCCCAGTTGCCTGTGAAGATTCCCTGCAACCAGTAACCGTACTGGACCCAGATTGGATCGTTGAGATGCATTGCTGCCCTTAGGGCGTCGACTGCCGACTGGGGAGCCTGCGGTCCGAGGGCCAGCCTCGCAGGGTCTCCTGGCAGAACCCTCGCTATTACGAAAATCAGGATGGAGAGACCAAAGAGGGAAATGATGGAGTATCCTAGCCTCTTGAGGATGAAGCCCCAGGAACTCCAGGATGATCTCACTAAGCTCGCCCGTCAGATGGAACGTCCTGGCACATAAGAGACGTAATTGTCCCCATTGGTCGCAAAAAAAGGGGCATGGACCCCGCCTCCAGCTGTTTAGCTGGTTAGCGAGGCCAGTGCTTGCGGGTAGAAGGAGACGCTTCTCCAGTAGAAGTCGTACCCCAGCAGGGGCGTTGGGTGCCCGTTGGCGGGGTACCAGTTGACAACGCTCGGGTAGTAGGCTCTTACCTCTGTGACGTCAAACGCGTAGATGGTGGGGAACAAATGATAGATTTGTTCCTGGGCATTGTAGTATCCCTGGAAGCGCTGTGTCTGGTTTAGGCTGCTAATTGCACCCAAGATTATGTTATCCAGAGTGGAGTTCTGCAGCCACTCGTTCTGCTCCCAGGTACCATCGGCCGCGGATGTGTACCTCGACTGCAGGAGAGAACCTGCTTCATAGTAGCTTGCGGCGTCTTCGATTGAGACTATGTTGGGTGAACTGGTCTTGTTGGCGAGGTCAGCGACCACCGTCAGCCATGGCGTTCCAACGATGTTCACTGTGATGCCTATCTGCTGCATGTCCGAGGCGAACTCGAGTGCCAGCTTCTGCTCTGCCGGGACTGCGGTCACCCAGTAGTAGGTGACTGGATAGTTGCTAAGCGTGCCAGCCTTGTAGTACTTCGACTGTTGAATCAGCTGCTTGGCTAGTACTAGGTTCTGAGTGGCCGGTGGGATGGCAGAATCATGGCCTGGCAACGCCACCGGTACTGGACCGGCTGTCAGCTGGGTGCCTGGGAAGATTTGGTCGACCACGGCAGTGTAGTTGAGTGCATACGACATGGCCTCTCTGACATACACGTCGTCAGTGGGCGCCTTCTGTGTGTCAATCATCAGATACATCTCTTGTGTCGATGGGATGACTGTCATCTTTGCCCCCTTGAGCGAGCTCAAAGCCTGAATGTTCGCGTATGGTTGCCACATGTCCGTGATCTGAATCGCGCCAGTCGTGAACAGGGCTTTCACCGTGTTGGGGTCATCAATCCCAATGTACTGGACTGTCTTCGGCTGGTTTGGCTGCGTGCCGTTCCAGTAGTTGGTATACTCTTGGAATATCATGTTGGCTTCGAGGTTCGCCGATGTCATCGAGTAGGGGCCCGACCCTGCGTCATGCGTCAGGAGCCAAGTCGACCCGTAATCGCCCAGCGATCCGTAGGGCCCTGACACGATATTGGCCATCACCTGCTTCGGGTCTACGATGTAGAGTCGGACTAGCGCAGATAAGAACGGGCCGAAGGTCTTCTTCAGGTGGAACACGACGGTGTAAGGACCAGTTGCGTTCGTGCTGATAATGTATGGCGAGAAGAGATACGAAAATCCTTGGCCCATCTTGAGTAGTCTGTTCATCGAGAAGACCACCGCGCTGGCATTGAGCGAATCACCGTTGTGGAAGGTGACTCCCTGTCTGAGATTGAACGTGTACGTCAGACCGTCAGGAGTATTAGTCCAAGAGATTGCGAGGTCGGGCTGAAGTCCTCCACTGGCGGTTGGAAAGACAAGGGTGTCGTACAGGTTCACTAACGCCGCGGAGCTCGCTTCGTCCGATCCCTTAGCTGGATCAGCATTGGGCACGTTAGCGAATGTCAGGCTCAATATTTGGGAAGACGTCGTTATGTTACTGTTAAGCGAACTAGTGGAGACCGTAGAGACCGATGTCGTTGGTGTCGTCGACGTTGTTGACGATGAAGTTGGCGTTGTGGTTGTCGATGCGTAGTATATTCCGACCGCGGCTATCAGGATTACGATGATAACCACGGCTGCTATTACTCCCCTTCCTACCGCACTTCTTCTTCGTGCGATACGAGTAATCACGCTACCAAAGGAACCTGTTCGATATATAGGGCTGACGCCTAACGGCATCGACGTTACGGAATACGAACACTAACAGCTTAGGATGACAAGAGGAGGGAAGCCGTGTGCAGATTCGGCCCAAGGCTTAATACTTTCAAGGACGGATTCAGGTTTGAGGGATTATGTGGGAATATGAACTGAACCTAGCCGCAAGGAAACTAGTGGAGTACGTCTGTGGAGTAAGGAAAGGAGAAGAAGTCCTGATTTACGGGGACACATCCAACGACGAAGAAGTTCTCACCGCAACCGCTGCGGCGACGTACGCGGCCGGAGCCACGCCCACTGTCGTCATCACAGAAACTCGAAAGATGAACAACATGGAACCACCTAGGCCGCTTGCCGCTGCAATGATGGATGCAGATGTCGAAATAGAATTCACTGTCAAGGCCCTCCTCTACACAAGAGCCCAAGTTAATGCGGAGAAAAAGGAGAGGGTGTACGTCTGCCTCACTGATTTGGACAGGAGTGCATTCGTCAGGACAATAGGCTGGGTCGATTATGCAAAGATGGTAGAATTCGGAGAGAAACTTGCTGAGCTGACAACCAAGGCCGACGAACTCAGGGTCACCAGCCCCTCGGGAACAGACTTCACGGGAAAGATTGGAGGCAGGAAGTGGGAAGACTTCGGAGGTACTGCCGCAACACGCAAAGTGATAATGCTGGGCGGACAGACCGGGGGATCATGTATCGAGGAGACCATGAACGGCGTCCTAGCCTTCGACGGAAATATCTGGCCTCCTGACGAAATAAGGAACAGAATCGCTACCCCAATCAAGTTCAAGGTGGAGAAGGGGATAATCAAGGAGATAACTGGCGGGGTGGAGGCGGAAATCATGAGGAAGTACCTGAGTAGCTTCATCGACCAGAACATGTACAGGATAGCTCACTGCTGCTATGGATACCACCCGCTGGCCATGCCTTCCGGGGGGATAGCAGAGGTCGAAAGGAGCTGGGGGTGCTTCCAGGTTGGGTGGGGCTCGCAGGGCCCACTGATCAGACCAGATCTGAAGGGGGACTACGGATGGAAAGCCGCGTCGCACGACGACGGAATAATAACCAAGGCGTCCATCTATCTGGACGGAAAGCCTGTCCAGAAAGACGGGAAGTTCGTACACCCTGACCTCCTCAAGATCATAAAGGAGTGGGGCATCGAACAGTAACCAATCCCTCGCCAGAGCTGAGGAATTGGTCTCGTCTGCTTTGCTGGCCATTGACGGTGGGGGAACTGCAGGCGGACCTCCTGGTGCAAAGTGTCCACAACTATTGTTTACATAATGAGCAACCACGTCAGCTACGGGTTGGGCTCTCAAGGAAGAAGGATCAGCGCATACTCGGTCATCATGGTCCTGATCACCCTGATTGTGGGAGTCTACATATTCTTGGAACTCAACTTCGTCATCGGCTTCTTGATCGTGATGCTCGGCGCACTTATCTATTACACAAGAAAGCGACTAGAAGGGGTTGGCTAGACGAGCTTTCCCTCTTTCATCATGAGCTTCCCATCCACCCAGACATCAGGCTTTGGCTGAATGAAGTCTTGGTGGAGATCGGCGTGGACTCGACCACCCATGTGAGCGTTGTCGCCTACGGCAATGTGTATTGTGCCTCTGATCTTCTCCGATTCGAGCGTGTTGTCCGGTCTTTTTGCGTTCGGGTTGGTCCCTATCCCGAACTCCGCCATGTTCCGTCTCGACATGTATGGTTCTTCGTTAATTCCTGGCTTCAGTAAATTCCTCAACTCGTCCCCGACTTTCCCACCGTTCAGCACTTCCGTTGCACTTCCATCATTGAAAATGATTGTCATGTTCTCCTCCAAGTTGGGATGCCATCCTTTCTCCACAACTAACCTTCCGTTGCCTGTTCCCTCAAGAGGTGTGGAGTAGGCTTCACCGGCCGGAAGGTTACCCCACGCTCCCTTGTCTGTGTATAGGCCAGCTTCAGACATTCCCTTCCTATCGACGAGACTGAATCTCACGTTTGTTCCCCCTTTGGTTTTCACGATAACTTCCTTCGCCCCAGTGATGATCTTGGCAAGGCTATCGGATTCTACCTTCACCTTCGTGTAGTCAGCGGCCATCGATCCTCCTTCGTAGAACATGTCAGCAAGAAAGAGTGGCATGCTGGCCACCCTTGCCCCTGCTTTGCACGCGTTCTCCCGAGCTTCGGTGTGTGTGAGTGAATACGTCGTTATGGCGATGGCTACATCTGCAGACTTCATCCTCTCCGCAACCTCGGCCCCAGGATCGCCTGCGTTCCTTCCAACAGAAGGGTAGGCCCAAAACTCCACTGTACAGTCCGGAAACTTTGACGATAATATCTCGAAAACAGTCTTGGCCAGGAGCGACCTTTCGACGAATTGGGAAAGGCGTTCAACTGGTATGTTCACCCATTCGCTTGCCGCCGGGAAGTCCGAGAGAACGAGGACCCGCTCGCCAGGCTTGACTCCCATGTTGACCTTCAACATCTTTACTACGGCCCGTTCGATTTTTTGTCTATCCGGCATTGAAGCCAATTCATCAATTCATGTATAAACAGCTTCCATTGGTCGTAGCCGCTCGATAATAACCTAAGGTGTTAGGTCTGTGCCGAGCCGGTAATGAGGTTTCTGATCAGAATCGGGAGGGTTGTTAGCGCATCTCTTTCCTGCGGCTCCGTACCAGTTCTTGTACAGAGCGCGAGCTCCTTCTCACCAGCTGGCTAGATGACCCATTCTTCTCTTTCTACATCTCTTTTCTCAAAGCTTAGCTTAGAGGTGCGATACGGAACCTCGCCGTAAAGCAATGTTTCCTTTTCATCACGATACAGGGAATCCACTAATCTTCCAAGGGAATCCCCTTTCATCATTCCGCTGCCGCTATCGCCTCCAACGACAATCAGGTTGTGGTCCCTGAATGCGAATGGCAGATAGTCGAGCGTGTTGTATCCGTAAAGACCTGCCCACATGGCCTTGATGGGCGAATCTTTGAAATCCGGAAAGTAGGACACCAGAACCGGGTAAACGCTCCTTTCGTAGAAGTCTCTTTCCGCCTTGTAGCTTTCAAGGTCGTGTTCGGGTCGATTGATGAACGGACGATTGACGTCGTCCTCACAGGCAACCCAGAAGACGTTCTCTTCGCTGACAGGTTTGAAATGCACCCCTGCCTTGGGAAGTATGGTGAGAGGCAGGAGACCCAGAGGGTTGAAGCCACTTGAGCGAAGTAACCTATCGAGTTTTGTTCCACTTGCCTGGACACTGAAGAGCTGCCTCTTCTTCGCCTTCACATTACCAAACATCCCTATTGGCTCTAGCAGTTCGTTCTCCCAGGCTCCTCCGGCAAGGACGACAGTCTCTGCCTGAAGCATCTCTTCTGGTCGACCATGAACATGCACTCCTTCGATCCTGAAGTCCTGCCAGACGAGGGGCTCACCTTCAATCCCCAGTCTCTTTGTCGGCCCGAGGGCGAGTGATTCCACATTGGTGTTGAAAGCAAGCTTACCTCCGGCCTTAACGAATTCGTTGGCGTAGAATCTGACGAGTTTGTCAGGGTCGAGCCTGCCACACTTGGGTCCGAAGATACCCCCCTCGACGGGAGGAAGGTCCATCAGGGCAGCCTCTTCGTTCGACCCGAAATCTGACACCATGCTCGGGAGCAGGCGTTTGAGGTCTTCCTTCCCATACCTAATGACGTCGATTCCGTTTTCATCCATCCCCTTGAGGAACGGTTCGTTCTGAGAGAGTTGGGCTTCGTCCATCAGCCACAGATAACCAATCTTCTGAAGACCAATATCCACATTCAGGTCTTGTTGGACGTGGACGAAGAAATCTATCGCGCTATTCGACAGGACTCGATTGTCTGAGGACGAGAACGTGTTCCTGAAGGTGGCGTTGCTCCTCCCGGTGTTGCCCTGTCCCGGAGCGCCGTATCTGTCGACTACTAAGATCCGCTTTCGAGGATTGTTCTTCTTGAGGTAGTATGCAGACGCAACGCCCATTATTCCAGCCCCAACCACTATGATGTCGTATTGGGCTGGCAATCACTGAATTCACCCGATTCGCTCTCTTAATTCTTTTCTCAGTCCCAAGTGTCTTTCTTCTATCTCGATTCGGACCGTTTTCGCCTAAGCCCGAGGTTTGGGTTTGGCCCTCAAGGTTCTACGCCGTGCTCGTCCTCCCACTCAGTCCGGTAGTCGCCGGCGCTTTCGTGCTCCCTAATCCGCTAGCTCATGAGGTCGAAGGTGACCTCGCCGATTAAGCGCGTCGCTGCGCCGTTTGTTCCTGAGAATAGATTGTTCGTAATACCTAACGGATTAGGAAAAACGTTTTCAAAACGAGAGGCCACATTGATTTTGCGGTCAGGGGTAATAGCTTGCAGGAGCCTAGTCAAGCGGGAGCGACGGAACAGACTCGGATGGAGATGGCCCGAAGGAGACAAGCAGTCAGACCGCTCAACACAAGGATTGCGAAACTCAGGCAAGAGAGCGTAGGGACGGCCGCCAAAGTTTCGGGTGAGAGGGCGGCACTGATTACAGAGTTCTACAGCAGTGGACAGGCAGAGGGCAACTCCGTTCCTGTTCGGCGTGCTCTCGCCTTCAAGTACCTCCTAGAGAGAGTCAGCATCCCAGTTGAGGACGGCCAGCTCATAGTCGGCCTGCGAGGTACTGGACCGAACGAGGTCCCAACCTTCCCGGAGATTTCCACCCACACCATGGCCGACCTTGACGCCCTAGACTCGAGGAGCAACATGCCATACAGGGTGGATGGTAAGACAACGGAGCTGTACAGGAGAGTGGTGACTCCCTTCTGGAAAGGCAACTCCATGAGGGACCTGATTTTCTCCAGTCTTTCGAAGGAGTGGAAGGATGCCTATGAGGCAGGCATATTCACCGAGTTCATGGAGCAGAGAGCACCGGGACACACGGCAGGCGGAAGAAGGATTTACGATATCGGCGTCTCGGACATCAAGAACGAGATCCATCTCACAGCAGCGGGTCTGAATCCCAGCGACCCAAGTTACGGTAGCAGACTGGAGGAATTGAAGGCAATGGAGATCGCTGCTGATGCCATTGTGGCATATGCGAACAGGTACGCAACCAAGCTCGAGGACATGGCAAGGGTGGAGCCGGACGAGTTGAGGAAAGGAGAGCTATCACGGATGGCCGAGATTTGTCGCTGGGTTCCATCTCATGCTCCCAGGGACTTCTGGGAGGGCCTTCAGCACTATTGGTTCGTGCACGCCGGCGTGACCTATGAAACGAACCCTTGGGACTCCTTCACTCCAGGGCGATTGGATCAGCACCTCTACGACTTCTACAGACAGGATATAGCAAGTCGGAAGATGACACGGCAAATGGCAAAGGAGCTTCTAGAAGCGTTCTGGCTCAAGTTCAACAATCAGCCGGCGGTTCCAAAAGTGGGGGTGACTCTGGAAGAGAGTTTCACCTACAACGATTTCGCAAAGATCAATGTCGGCGGATTGAGGGGGGACGGTTCCGACGCCATCAACGAACTCTCCTACCTGATTCTTGAGGTACTGGACGAGATGAGGACACTACAGCCCAACACTGCTATTCTGGTCAGCAGCAGGAGTCCCGAACGATTCGTGGTTGAGGCCCTGAAGGTCGTTACCCCTGGCTTCGGGGAGCCTCCGTTTTTCAATTTCGATGGAGTGGTGGTCAAGATGCTAAGGCAGGGGAAGTCATTGAAGGACGCAAGAGAGTGCGGAGTGAGTGGGTGCATCGAGACTGGGGCTCTGGGCAAGGAGGCCTACGTTCTAACGGGCTACCTCAACCTCCCGAAGATTCTGGAAATAACACTGAACAACGGAATTGATCCGAGAGCTGGAAAGAAGATTGGTATTCCGACGGGAGACCCGAGGAATTACGGCACTTTCGAGGAACTCTTCGGGGCATTTATTGAGCAGCTGAAGTTCTTTGTTTCCGTCAAAATTGCGGGCAATGACATAATCGAGTCCCTTTACGCCAAACACCTTCCCGTCCCCTTCCTTTCGCTGTGGCTCAATGACTGCGTGGGGAGGGCAACCGACTACAATTCGGGCGGAACCAGATACAACACTAGCTACATCCAAGTTGTGGGGCTGGGCACGGTTGCCGACTCCTTGGCATCTATCAGGTACAATGTCTTCGAGAAGAAGACCTTCGGGATGGAAGAGGTCCTCGCAGCACTAGCTAGGGACTACGAAGGTGACGAAGCAATGAGGCAGACCTTCTTGAACAAGGCTCCCAAGTATGGAAACGATGACCCCGCTGCTGACTTAATCGCGGGCAACATAGTCAATAAAGCAAACGACCTCATTGAAGGCTATCCGCCGACCCCGATTCGGAGAGCCTCGCGAAGGGTCTATTTCCTTCCCACCACCGCCCACGTGTACTTCGGAAAGGTCACCGGAGCGATGCCCGACGGCCGGCGAGCTGGCCTGCCGGTATCAGAAGGCGTTTCACCTGTACAGGGGGCGGACAGGAAAGGAATAGCGGCTGCGTTCAGCTCGGTCGCGAAGATCGACTGGGATCAGACCGGAGGGGCGCTGTTGAACCAGAAACTCTCGCCAGACCTCCTAATTGGGGACGAAGACATCGAGAAAATGGCGCAAATGGTCAGGACTTTCTTCATAATGGGGGGACACCACGTCCAGTTCAATGTCGTGAGCGCCGAACTCCTCCGAGAAGCCCAGGCCAGGCCTCAGGACTTTCAGGACCTGATGGTCAGGGTCGCTGGTTACAGCGACTACTTTGTGAACCTCCCCAAAGGGCTTCAGGATGAGATAATTGCCAGGACAGAGCACAAGGGATTCTAACTCGCTGCCAAAGGCGGCATTCGGTCTCGAACGGAGGTCGACCTCCACCGCCCGGAGAACTAAAGGAGTAATCTTTGATGTCCAGCGGTTCGCAATACATGATGGTCCTGGAATAAGAACTCTGGTGTTCATGAAGGGCTGCCCCCTGAGGTGTTGGTGGTGTCAGAACCCGGAGGGATTGTCTGCCGCGAAGAGCCTGTGGCACTTCGAGTACAAGTGCATCCAGTCGAAGAGATGCATCCCAACATGCCCGTCGAGCGCTCTGTCATTCGATGGAGACGGTTTGGTTGTCAATCGTTCGGCTTGCGACGTGTGCGCTTTGTGCGTTGAGGCTTGCCCCTCGGGAGCTCTATCGATAGCTGGGCGAGAAATAGACGCGGAAGAACTGGTCGGGGAGATCGAGAAAGACATCCTTCTATTCGATAATTCGGGAGGCGGTGTAACGTTCTCTGGTGGAGAACCGTTGTTCCAACCTGCTTTTCTGAAGGAACTGCTGGTTCTGTGCAGAAGCAGAGGAATAAGCACAGCTCTGGAGACGTCGGGCCATGCTCCCACCAGAACCTTCGAGTCAATCATCGACTATGTCGACCTTTTCCTCTTTGACCTTAAGCTCCTAGATAATGAGGATCACAAGAAATACACTGGCATCTCCAATAGTCTCATCAAAAGGAACCTCGAAACGCTTGCAGAAAGGAGGGGGAGGGACGTCATCCTAAGGTTCCCGGTAATCACGGGGATAAACGACACGGAGAAGAACATAGAAGAATTTCGGAACTTCGCCTGCGGTCTCAGGGGAATCAGTGAGGTCGACCTCCTGCCTTACCATGACGTCTCCGAGAAGTACAGGAGACTCGGGTTGAGTTACAGGATGGGGGCTCGTGCCGCTCCTTCAGCGGAGAAGCTGAAACACATTAAGGAGAGATTGGAGGAAATCGGTCTAAGGGTAAAGGTCGGAGGCTAGGACTCCGCAAAGAGCCTCCGGGATGGGAGCCTGCAAAGCATCCTCACCCAATCAAGTATGGGGTGCTACGCCGGGTTGATGGAATTAGGACCGAATCGTGGCCGCCCGATTGCCCACTTGAGCCCAGGCTATCCTCGAGCAGCCGCCTGTCTGAGGTTGGCGGTCTCCTGCTCATCGACTTTCATTGTCCCGGTGTCCACGATTACGCCATAGTCATCCTTCGCTTGCTCGGTGGTAATGTAGCCGTCGATTACATCACTGAGCACCCGCTGGGGCTCCCTCTCCATCGGGTTCCCGAATCCACCCCCTCCTCCTGTCCTGAGGCTGACCAGATCGTTCTTTTGCATCGCCTCTGCAGCCACTTTGCGCAGCCTGCGGGGGCTCTGGCTCCCCTTCTCAATCACGAAGTAGTTCGGGGTCCCGTTCCCGCCCCCGTTGATTCCCCAGCAGGGATAGAGCGAGCGCCCCATGGATGAGGTGAAGCTGGCGTTGCTGTTGTTGATCCTGTAGTCCTTTACGACCCCGAATCCTCCCCTGTGCTTCCCCTTTCCTGAACCATCACCCACGTTTAGCGCGTACTGCTCGACCACGATTGGATACCTCACCTCCATCACTTCATTCGACATGATGTAGGTCTCGCCGTCCCCAGAACAGACCAGCCCGCTCTCCCCGTCCTTGCCGCGCCCTCCTCCCCACCCTCCTGGCTGGGGTTCGACTATTGCGAAGGCCTGTTTCGTCCTGTCGTCTACTCCTCCGACGATTGTACCGCAGACACTGAGGAAGTGGCCTGCGGGGAGCTTGTCTGGGATGAGCGGGGCCAGGGCGTGCCACACAAGATCGGTGATGAACGCCATTGACTCCCAGTATGTCGAAGTCGGAGCCGGAGGGAGAGGGTTGAAGAGTGTTCCTGGGTCGGCAAGTATCTTGAGCGCCCTGAAACAGCCATCGCTTACCGGGCTATGAATGTCCGTGACCGACTTGAAGACCGCCCTTCCTGCCGATACCGTCGCGCACCACGGACAGTTGATGGAACCCTTCGCTTCCTTCCCCGACCCTCTGAGGTCGATGACGAACTCGTCGTCGGAAATAGTGACCTTCGCCCTGACAGGTATAGGGGTGTCCGTGATGCCGTCGTCGTCGACCGTGTCAGCGACCTCGAAGGTGCCATGAGGGAGCTCCTTCAGCCTGAGCTTGGCGAGCTTCTCCCCCTTCTCCTGGATCCTCTCCATCGCGTTCAGGACAGTTTCAACTCCATACTTCTTGCAAATGTCTTCGATCCTCTTCGCCCCCACCCTCAGCGACGCCGCGTGCGCTTCCATATCTCCGAGGGTCATCTCGGGCGTCCTGACATTGGCCTTGATCATGTCGACCATCGCTTGTACGACCTTCCCCTTCTCGAACAGCTTGATCGGAGGGAAGATGAGTCCCTCCTGGTAGATTTCAGTGGAGTCCGAAGTCCAGCTCCCGAAGTGCATCCCCCCGACCTCGCTCCAGTGTCCCTTGATGGCCGAGAACGCGACTATTCGCCCCTGGACGAAGACAGGCATGATCAGGTTGACGTCGTTTAGATGGGTCCCGCTGCTGTATGGGATGTTGACTATGCATACGTCTCCGGGGGAGAACCCGTCCTTCCCGAATTTCTTGATGCAATCCTGCACCGCCAGGTCAAGTGTGCCTAGGAAACCCGGGACCCCGTTCGCCTGGGCGACGAGCAGTCCGTCGGCGTCTGTGAGGCCCGCCGCGTAGTCTAGGACCTCGTAGATGACCGGGCTCTTGCTCGCCCTTCCGAAGGCGGAGAAAGTCTCTTCGGCCGAGGCGATTAGGTTGCTTTCGATAATGTCAAGCGTGAAGTCGGACATCTTTGGCAAGGCCCTAGACCTCCACCACCAGATTCCCGTACTTGTCGTTGGTCATGACATTCCCCTTTCTGATGATCGTTGTCGCCGTCGGCTCCTCTATGACCGCCGGCCCGCGAATCTTCGCTCCGATGGGGATTGACTCCCTGCGATAGACGGGGAGGTGCTTGAAACCTGACTCGTCTAGATACACCGACCTTGTCTTCGCCGGCTTCGCCCTCTTGTCCCTTGACGCCTTCATCGGCCTCGGCGGGTGTTTCTTGACCTTGCCGAGGGCCACGATGCGTATGCTGACCACTTCAGTCGGGTCCTTAAGGTTGAACGTGTAGGCCTTGTAGTGCAGCTCCTGGAACCGCTTGTGGATCAGCGGGAGCGAGCCCTCGGCCGCGACTTCGAGTGGAACGGGGGTGGAGATCGTGTGCTCTTGTCCCCTGTAGCGGATGTCGAAGAGAGCCTCGAACTTCATGTCCTTCTTCTCGATCCCTTCTTGCTCAAGCTGTTTTGCGGCCTCGTCCTTCATCTCGTCCAGTATACCCTGTAGCTCCTTCAGGTTGCCCCGCTCCATGCTGATGACCTTCGTGCGGATGAAATCGTGCCTGAGGTCCGTCATCAGCATCCCCCAGGCAGAGAAGACTCCTGGGACACGCGGCACTATGACCTTCCTGATCCCGAGCTCCTCGGCGAGAGAGACTGCAAACATGGGCCCGCCCCCTCCGAAGGCCACCATTGCGAAGTCCCTCGGATCGTACCCCCGTCGCACTGACACGAGCTTGATGGCGTTCACCATGTTTGCCGTCGCGATCTCGATTGCCCCTATTGCCGCGTCTATCGGCTTCAAGTGCAGCTTCGCTCCGACCCTTCCGTACGCCTTCTCCGAGAGTTCACGCCTGAGTTTGATTTCCCCGCCCAGGAAGTAGTTGGGGTCGATGACTCCGGTGAGGACGAACGCGTCCGTGAGCGTCGGTTCGGTTCCCCCTTTGTCCTGGCACGCCGGACCCGGGTCCGCCCCGGCGCTCTGCGGCCCTACCTTGAGCGAACCAAGCTCGTCGACCCAGGCGATGCTTCCTCCCCCTGCACCTATCTCGACGATGTCCACCACGGGGACTTTGACCGGATAGCCGGAGAAGAACTGGTTCCGGCCGATGTGATACTCAGTGTTTATCTTCATCCTGCCAGAGTCAATCAGGGACGTCTTTGCCGTCGTTCCGCCAACGTCGAAGGTGATCATGTTTGTCACTCCGATTGTCTTTCCGATTGCCTGCGCACCTATGACCCCGCCAATGGGTCCAGATTCCACCTGGTAGATGGGCGTCTTTCTCCCCTGCTCGAACGTGGAGACGCCTCCATTGCTCTGCATTACATGGGCCCTCACTTTGGTGCCGAGCCTCTTGAGTTCCTTGTCCAGGGTCGTAAGATACTGGTAGACCTTCGGCTGTACGAAGGCATTCATGACGGCCGTGTTCATCCGCTCGTACTCGCGCCACTCTCTCGAGAGGTCGTGGGACATCGAAATGTATGGCGTCTTCACTCTGCTCCTGAGGATGTCGTAACACTCCATCTCGTGTTTGGGGTTGGCGTAGGCGTTGTAGAACGCGATGGCTATCGCTTCGGCGCCGTTCTCGTTGCAGGCGTCGGCAATCTTAAGCACGTCATCCTCGTTCAGGGGGCGCATCTCCTTCCCGTCATAGCCGGTCCGTTCGTCCACCTCGTATCTGAAGCGCCTCGGCACGAAAGGTATCGGTTTCTGGTACAACAGGTTGTAGATGTCCGTCCTGTTGGACCTCTGCAGCTCCAGTACGTCTCGGAACCCCTTCGTGGTGACAACTACTGTCTTGGCTCCCTTCTTCTCGGTCAGGGCGTTTATCACCATGGTAGACCCCGTACCGATGAACCGGTTCATCTCCTCCCCCTTTATGCCGCTCTTGACGACGACGTTGATCACTCCTGCGGCATAGTTCTCGGGTGTGGTGGAATCCTTCACGAATGTGTACTCGCCAGTTGTCTCATTGAGGCCGCAAAGGTCGGTGAAGGTGCCACCGACATCTATGGCTACCCTGACGGACAAACTACAAACGCGCTCCCGAGAGACTTGTGGCATTAATAAAAGTCGTCCCGAAATGCGCGGAAAAATAACCCCGATTTTTCCGGCACCAACTCGAGTCGACACTCGTTCAAGGCCTCCCTCGTTACGCTTATCTTGACGACAAGAGCCGTCATCTCCATGGCAAATACAAGGTTCGTGCGAATAATCACGATGAAGGCAAAGCCAGGGAAGGGAAACGAGTTCGTCAAGAGGTTCAGGGATAATGTTGCTGCAACGGCAGGCGAGATCGAAGGCATGAGGAGGCTCTACCTTCTCCGTCCCGCCGGGAAGAAGGACAAGTTCGTCGCCATCTCCCTCTGGGACGGCGAGGAAGCTGCCAAGAAATACGCGAAAAGCGCGAGGAACAAAAAGTATGGGGACCAGCTAGCCTCAGTGCAGAAAGGCAAGGAACGGGTGAAGAAGTTCGAGGTCGAGCTTCACGTGGTCGGGAAAAGGGTCAGCGAAGAAGAGTAAAGCCCTCACAGGAACTTCGAGTGGTAGCAACGGCAGGAACGAGCTCGAATCCCTTCGACTCAATATTCTATGTTGCTAACATTGAACTAGGACGCGCCTTTGGACGCAGTCCCGGAAGTGCTTCAACCTGTCGGCAATAGGTACGCGTAGCCCTGTTCGGAAGACCAACGGCTTCCCAAGTCGAGTCGACCTACTAGACCTGATCCACCAGCTGAACGGGATACGCGGCACCATGCTGGAACTCGAATCGAGCGTCGACCTGAACCAGTTCGGGTCCAGAAGGGCAAGCGCGGCCAACCTGCTCCACTACGTAGCGCTCCGCCGCCAGGACATCAGAAACCTTCAGGAGAAGCTCGAATTGATGGGCATCTCCTCGCTCGGACGTTCCGAGGGCCATGTCCTATACAACATCGACGCCGTCATCAGGATTCTCCAGAGGCTCGCCCACGAACCCGTTGTAATCGAACCGGCTGTTGAAGGAGTCTCTCCGCTCGAAGGAAGGAAGATCCTAGAGTCAAACACCGAAGCGCTGTTCGGCCCGAGCGAGCCTGGCAGAGAGGTGAGGATGATGGCGACCATGCCGAGCGAGGCCGCCACCGACTACACCTTGGTCAGGGACATGGTGGCAGCCGGGATGGATTGTATGCGAATCAATTGTGCCCATGACTCGGAACCCGCATGGCTCGCGATGGTGGAGAACCTGCGTAGGGCCGAAAGAGAAGTAGGGAGGAAGTGCACGGTCATGATGGACATCGCAGGGCCGAAAATGAGGACCGGGAAGCTCGAACCGGGCCCCCAGGTGTTGAGGATTAGGCCCGACAGGGATGCCTACGGCCGCGTCACCCGGCCGGCAACTGTACTCCTCTCGGCAGAAGGCAGCACGAAATCTCTCGCCGACGAAATACCGGTGCTACAGGTTGACGCCACATGGCTGGGGATGCTCCAAGACGGCGACGTCGTGACTCTGGAGGACTCTCGCGGGTCGGCACGGTCGATGACCATAACGGTCGACAAGAGAAGAGACGTGAAAGCGACCTCCCGCAAGACGATCTACCTCAGCGCGACGACCAGACTGGTCCTAGCAAGGAGAGGGAGGGAATACTCGACCGTCGTGTCGAATATTCCATTCTTGGAGAACCCAATCGTGCTCAGAAAAGGGGACACGCTTGTCATCACAGCGGCACAGGCCCCCGGCAGGCCCGCTTACCGGGGAGAGCCGAGCCAGATACCATGCACGTTGCCCGAGGCGCTCAAGTTCGTAAAGCCTGGCGAGAGAATCTGGTTCGATGACGGCAAGATTGGCGGTTCAGTGAAGGCCGCCTCGGCGGAAGGGCTCAGGGTCGAAGTGATTCAGGTTGCTCCCGGAGGCACCAAACTCAGAGAGGACAAGGGGATCAACCTACCAGACACAAACCTCAGACTCCCACCGTTCACCCCGAAGGACATGCAGGACCTCCGCTTCATCACAACCTACGCTGACATGATCGGATACTCTTTCGTCCGGACGACGGAGGACCTGAGGAAACTTCGGGCGGAGCTCGAAAAACTCGGGAGACCGGACATGGCAATAGTCATCAAGGTCGAGACGGAAAGAGCGTTCGAGCAGCTCCCCACACTCCTCCTTGAGTCGATGCGAGGTCGGACTTCGGGGGTGATGATTGCCAGAGGAGACCTGGCGGTGGAGTGCGGGTACGAGAGGCTGGCCGAGGTGCAAGAGGAGATACTCTGGATGTCCGAGGCCGCCCATATGCCCACCATCTGGGCGACGCAGGTCCTCGAAGGGCTGACGAAGAGCGGGATGCCATCCAGGGCGGAAGTGACAGACGCCGCCGCCGGGGAGAGGTCTGAGTGCGTGATGCTGAACAAGGGTCCTCACCTCGTCGAGGCGTTGCTCGCCCTCAACAGCATACTCAGACGCATGCAGGCCCACCAGGTGAAGAAGAGGTCTCTGATGCGGCGTCTGAACATAGCATCTGGGTTCCTGAAGACGCTGAGCGCGAGCTAGCAGGAACCATATTGGGAATATTGTAGATATCTGAAATATTGTGAATCGCCTCTTTAATCCCCTCTTGGGGTTTTCTGCTCAATGTCAGTGAGCAAAATGGCTGTGAGCAGGAAGTCGCTGAGAGTGTGCACCGTTTGCGGGGTCGTATACTCTACCACACTGACGAAGAAGTGTCCCGCATGCGGCGAGCTCATGGCACTGTCAACGGAATTACTAGAGAAGTAAGTGACAGAGGCTAATCACGTCGCAAGGAGCCGGTTGGGAAGGGCTAGAGCGTGCTTTACTAGGGAGCGGACGCGGTAGTCGAGAAGGCGGCTTCCTTCGTTGACAGCGAGATGGAATTCGTCAAATCGCTCAACGGTAGCGACAGTAACACATACTACGTGCTGCACGCCCTGATGGACTCGCAGAGGCGGATTGCGGAGCACGCGAGAGATATCGCGGAAGCCGTCCTCGACATGACAGTCGAGCGCACCCTGAGGAAGCAGGAGGCTCAAGTTCCTCAGGTCCTCTATGCCTAATAGAGAAAAGGCAGAATCAACGGCTCATCTGGACGCGGAGTACATCTCCTCTGCGCTATTCCAGTTTCGCTTTCGCGCCCTTTGCTGCGGCTATGGCATCCTTTAGAACCTTTCGCGCTGCGGCCACTTCTTCCTTGTAGACCTTCCACGCCAAGTCCGCCGCCTCCTCATACTTCTTCCGTGCTGCTTGCTTCGCCTCTTTGAAGGCCTTGCGAGCGGCAGCCCTCGCTTCTTTGTTACCCTTCAAACTTCCTGTTCACCTCCACTTTTCGAGGCTCGCATTCTTTGTTCTATTTATTCTCGCCGCGATTCCTTGCTAACCCTTTGTGCCCGGCGACATGTTGCCTCCATTCCCCTAATGTAATTCTATACTTTCTCAATAGGCAACCCATTTAACGCGGTAAAAAATGGGGCGGACTACCTGATTGAATAAGAAAACACGAACAGCAATCAGCACTGCGGTTTCTGTCGCTATAGTTGTCATTATCATCATCGCTGCTGTCGCTGCCTACGCCTATTACGCTTCCACCTCGAGCACATCCTCGACGACAACCTCCTCTACCACCAGCACAACCACAACGACTAGCACCACTACAACGACTACATCGTCGACAGCGGCCCTAACCGGATCCCTCAACCTGATTACTTTCACCGACCCATCCAATGCCTGGCTCCAAGCCGCGGCGGACTCGTTCGAAGCACTTCACCCTGGAGTAAAGATCACAATCACCGCCCAGGGGTTCAGCAGCTATACCACCACGGAGATGACTTCGCTAAAGGCGAAAACCTCCACCTATGACATCATCACTGACACATCGACCAGCGCCCTCGGTTTCGCCCAGTATGTAACGAACCTGAACGGCTTGGTCAACCTGAACACATCAGACATCCCCGCACCACAGCTCAACTTCGGAGGCTACTATCAAGTGAACGGAACGAAGGAGCTCATAGGCGTCCCCTATGACACCGCCACCTTCTCCATTTTCTACAACCAGACCCTTCTCAGTGACCCGACCCTAAACGCGCAGTTCCAGAAAGAGTACGGGTTCAGCATGAGCCCGCCGTGGTCCAGCTGGCAGTCCGTTCTAGACGTGGACAACTTCCTGGTTTCTCAGACACACACCGTCAAGTATGGATTGGTCACTGACGGGTCCGAGAGCCACGACATAATCGACACATATCCTGCCATCTTCGGTTATTACTACTCCCACGATTCGTCCATCAGCGGAAACAACCCCAACGGGGGACTCCTCAACTACAACATCATGTTCAACGGCTTCGCCGCTTCGAACGGTATCCCCTCGACGTCGTTCAACAGCACTTCAGGGACACAGGCCCTTCAGATGATGTACAACCTGATGCAGTACGACCCGCAGCCAGCGGGGACGACCGTGAACTACGGCACTGTCTTCGCGCCTCTCCAGGCGGGTGAGGCATGGGGAGCCCTGATGTTCACGGCGGACGCTTCGACACTCCTTTCATCCAAGAACATCTCGTCGTCAATCGCGGTTTCTACTGAGCCCGGCGGCTACGCTGAGACTGGGACGGACTTCTACGCCATAAACAAGTATTCTAACAACCAGGCTCTCGCAGCAGCTTTCATCCAGTATCTGATAACACCAAGCGTCAACGCAAGAATTTACACCATCGCAGGCGAATTCCCCATCTCTCATGCGGCTACTGACATACTTGCAGCCAACGGCTCTATCCCCCAGCAGGCAAGGAACGCAATACAACAGGTGTTCCAAACGGGAGCAGAGGGTTGGGCCAACCCACCGAACCTCACTATAACGTCCTCGACCCTCATACCTGCGTTCAACCAGCCCGTCTACAGTTTCCTTACTGGCACCACGAACAGCACATCCGCAGCGCAACAGGCACTGAGTACGGCCGCGGCAGCATGGATTAAGGCCGTAGGCTGAAATTCAGTGCCTACCCCGTCTTTTTTGCCCGAAACAAAGGCAAAGGGCACAGGGGTCAGGCTGGAGGAGATTTCGAAGCAGTTCGGGAAGTTCTCGGTGTTCAGCCACGTGAACCTGGAGATTTCAGTAGGGGAGCTTTTCTCGCTTGTCGGCCCGTCGGGGTCAGGCAAGACCACCCTTCTCAGGATTATCGCGGGCCTTGAGGTGCAGGACTCGGGCCACGTGTACATAGGATCCAAGCTGGTGGACAAGCTTGGACCTGCCAAGAGGAACATCGGTATGGTGTTCCAGGACTACGCTCTGTATCCCAACAAGACGGTCATGGAGAACATAACCTCTCCGCTGATGGTCAAGGGAGTGAAGAGGGCAAACGCCATGAATGAAGCAAGGGAGATGGCGGATCTTCTGGGGATAGGCGGGACGCTCAATCGCAGGCCAGGTCAGATATCTGGAGGCCAGCAACAGAGGGTGGCCCTTGCGAGGGCTCTCATCAAGCACCCGGACGTGTTCCTTCTCGACGAGCCATTTTCGAACCTCGACGCCCAGCTGAGGTTCTCGGCCAGGAAGTTCCTCAGGGAAGTTCAGAGGAAGTTCGGGATAACCACCATCTACGTGACTCACGACCAGTCCGAGGCGCTCTCCATATCCGACAGAGTAGCAATAATGGGCGACGGCAAGATTCACCAGGTGGGCACTCCCAAGGAAATCTACGCCTCACCCGCCGATGAGTTCACCGCCACATTCATCGGAAGTCCGCCCCTGAACGTGCTCACGGTTAACGTATCTGGTGGTGTATCATCTCCAATCGTCCTCCCACTCGACGGCCTAGCCGACGGCACGTTCAACGTGGGCATAAGACCGGAGGGACTGATTTTGGGCGCTGGGCCCAACGAGGCTGAGATGACGGCGTTCGAATTCGCAGGGAGGGAAACCATCGTCTACCTCACGACAGCAGGGGTCGAGATCAGAGCAATCGTGCTTGACGCCAGCGGGCTGAAGATGGGACAGAAGGTTCGGTTCAGTGTTCAGAGAAACGCCTTGCACATCCTGAGCAAGGAAGGCGGGGGACATGTCCAGGGTAATTGACATCCTTTCCAAAAGAGTATTTTACATCCCAGCGGTCGTTTACCTCATCCTCTTTGGTCTGCTCCCGATGGCGATATCCATTGTCTTGTCCGCTCCCAATTCGGACTTCTCGTCATACGTCCAGCTCTTCGAGCTGACCGACTTCCCGAGGATCGTTTACAACACCCTGGTCTTCTCGGTGGGGACCGCCGTCTTCTCCCTGCTCATAGGCATGGCCTTCGCCATCCTGGTAGACAGCAGGAGACGGGGCAAGCGTGCCATATCGCTCATCGCCTATCTGCCGTACATGATTCCGTTCACTGCAAGCGCCCTAGTCTGGGCCACGCTGTTCAACCCAGGGTACGGCCCCATCGATCCCATTCTGAAAGCCGTGGGGCTGCCTACGATCGACTGGTTAGGTCCTTCATTGCAGCTGTATTCGCTCACCCTCGTGAGCGTTTGGGCGGGGATCCCGCTGGCGTTCCTAATTATCCTGGCAGGGCTAACCTCGGTTCCGAAGCAGGTGAAGGAGGCGTCCTCGGTGGATGGCCTGGAGATGTGGGACTACTACTCCTCTGTGGCACTCCCCCTTGCCAAGGGGGCAATCATGACTGCTTTCCTGATGACCTTGATACTCGCCTTCGGGAACTTCGACCTCCCCTACATCATAAGCGGAGCCGGGGGCGTTCCCCCGACTACCATGGCTACCCTTGTGGTATACGCCTATGCCGAGATGTTCTACGTAGGGTATACGGC
Source organism: uncultured Nitrosopumilales archaeon (assembly GCA_964413565.1). Classification (GTDB taxonomy): domain Archaea; phylum Thermoproteota; class Nitrososphaeria; order Nitrososphaerales; family Gagatemarchaeaceae; genus UBA183. The sequence continues at coordinate 22,427 of CAYPSJ010000021.1, forward strand.
CCAGGGTTTGGCCGCGGCTATCTTCATCGCCCTGATAGCGAGCATTCCGGGCCTACTGCTCGTCAGAACAACCCTGGGAGGTTCGAGCCAGGGCAAGGGGAGACTGCATCTGCCAAGCTGGCTGCACCCGCCAAGCCTGCATCTCCACATGCCCTCCCTCCCCCGCCTTCCGAACGCCCCATTCAAGTATCTCATCTACATCATTTGTGCGCTGGCATCTATCTTCATCCTCTTCCCTATTTACTGGATGGTGCTAGTCGCCTTCCGGCCGCAATCTCTCGACTACCTCCTCCCTCCAATCATCTATCCTACCAAGATAATCACCGACGTCTTCCTCTCAACGGTCAGCCAGGCGTCTCCCGAAATCATAACCACCTTGGCTGTCGCGGTGGCCGTCACCGTACTGACGATTCTACTGGCGGCGCCGGCAGCCTATACCATCGCAAGAGAACGAAGGAGGGGCCTGCTCGGAATTATGATCTACATCTTCTCGTTGCCGTCGATAGTCTTCGTATTCGGTGCCTTCTACATCATCGTCAATCTGCACCTTATCAACAGCTGGGCTGCCTTGACTCTGACCGAACCCCTCTTCACCATTCCGTTCGTGGTCTGGACCATGAGCAACTTCTACAACTCCCTGCCTAAACAGTACGAAGAAGCCGCGATGGTGGACGGCTATTCCAGGATTCGTTCATTCTTCTCTATCGTCATGCCACTTGCCAGACCTGGGCTCATTGCGGCGGGCATGGTGGCCTTCATCTTCGCGTGGCACCTGCTCCTGTTTCCACTTGTCCTATCCCAGACTCCCTACAACTACTCATTCCCACCCATGGGTTCTAACACGGTCACGACGTTCGCTATTCTCTTCGACCCCGACAGCACAGGCGGTACAATCAGCAACAACGTCTGGACACAGCTTGCCTCAGCAGGGATAATACTCGCTGTTCCAGTAATCGTACTCTCCCTCATAGCCCAGAGCTATCTCCTCAAGGGGCTCTATTCTGGCGGCACCAAGGGGTAGAAGAGATTCCTCAAGACCATCTCCGCCGCGGCTTCAGGGGAGATTTTCGAGCTGTCCACAACGATGGCCCCCTCGGGCGCCTCGAAGGACGAGAGGATTCCTTTCACCCTCTCAGGGGGCACCACCGCCGATCCTGACCTCGCTGAGTTCCTCTGCAGCGCCGTCTCCAGGTCGCAAACAACATGCACAAAATCAACTCTAGAATAGTGCCCAGACAACTCGCTCAGCGTCGACTCTCGCCGTCTTGTGCTCCCAAAAGTTGCGTCTAGGATTACCAGCCGACCGCCGTCAAGCCAGACCCTCGCTGCAGCCATTGCTGATCTGTATACAAGTTCGGATTCTTCGGCGCTGTAATTTGGCTCAGGCACCAAGGACCTCATCGCGTCCGTCTGGATCAGGACGGCAGGTGGTTCGGCCTTGGCGACCAGCCGAGCGATCGTCGTCTTGCCACTGCCAGGAATCCCGCAGAAGACAAGGAGCCTCCCTAGCATTCGAACGGCGTATCCATTGGCCCATTAAAAATGGATGCGTGCTAGCTCTTGGTCTTCACGAGGTTAAGCCTTCCACTCCTAGCTCTGAACTGCACTATCAGCACCCCCACCAAGACTAGAGCCATGCCTCCCCCCATGAGCGGCGTGATAGTCTCCTGCAGGAACGCGAAAGCGAAGATAGCAATCTCCACTAGCATGAGGTCCTGAAACACGGTGAGCTCATAGGCCGGGATTGTCTTGAGGGACCAATTCCACATGAAGAAGGCGAGGGAGGTGTTGGCTGTCGCAAGCCAGACGATGATTAGGACGCCTCGTGGCGTGAGGGGGGAATACTGGCCAGTTATGATGGTGAGCACAACCATCCCGACCACCCCGATGCCCATGGTGATTGTAGTGAGCCGAAGGGAGCCCAAATTCCCAAATCGCTGGAGCATCCGTACCACCACGACGTAGCAGGCCCAGCCCAGGCCCGAAACGATCACTATGAGAATGCCGAACACATGGCCTCCCAGCGCTGCTTGCTGGCTGAAGAACGCCCAGGCGCCGATCAGTGCGAGCCCCACGCCCCCCAGCTGGGTGAGAGACGTTCCCTCGCCAAGCATCCCGACGCTCAATACGAGAACGAAGAACGGGTTGAAGTTGAGCAGGAAGCTAGTGGTAATCGCAGGGAGGTAGTACAGCCCTACAAACTGAAGCCCTTGGGCGATTGTGTACCCTCCCAAACCAGCGATGACGAGCAGAGTAGCTTGCTTCATGCCACCAGTGCCATTCCCTGATCCTCTCGTCCCCATCGTTAGATCGAACGCCAGGAGTATGATGAAGGCAAGGGCATACCTGACCGTTGCGAAATAGAGCGGAGGGATGTCTGCCAGTCCCCATTTTATCAGCACATAGGAAGAAGACCAAAGGACCGTGACAACGAACGCCGCGGCATACGGAGCGCCCCTTGTCAAACTGTTGGTGCGCGTTGCTACTCCCTGGCCCGAAGCGCTATTGACCACGGTGTCTCTTCCCGGGGGCCTGCGCCTTATGTGTGTGGGTCAAAGCGTCGTCAACGCAATCACATTGCACGACCAGTGGATGGTCGACCTGGACGTCAAGGCGGAAACAGGAATGTCAGCGCCCGCCAGGATCGCCGTCTCCAATAGAATTCGTTGTGCTGACTCCTCAGCGCCTCCTCCCACTTTTCGGGACGAAGACCTGACTTCTCCAACTCCGTTCGTGTCAACATTCTCCCATCGACGAACCACAGTAGATCACCTGTCGCCCATCCGATACGCCGAAGTTCGGTAACGACCTCCTCTGTCCGAGAGCGACCGTCATCGCCGCCCGTAGAGTTCACGACACCCGAATCGAGATAGACGCGGATCGGTTTGGGCGGGCCCCGGTAGCCCCTGAGCACATCATCCACGAAATTCGGACGGGAGACCGTGAACGCGCCGGACAGGCTGGCTGCCGCGCCAAAGACCTTCGGGTTATCCCAGGCCAGCATCAGGCTACAAAGGCCACCTAACGATGATCCCATCACCACAGTGTGCGCTGGCTCTGGCAGTGTCCGATATTCGCGGTCCGTCCGCGGTTTCAGTTCTCGAGTGAGGAACTCCTCATATTTCTCAAAGGCCGTCTTCGCCGAGGATTCTCCCTGAACGCGACGCTTTCCGCTATACTCTTCGGGGCGGGCAGAGCTGTTGTCAACACCGACCATTATGATTTCCTGCATCTTCCCTTGACGGCAAAGCTCGTCCACAGTCCTGTCCAATTCCCAACTGCCCCACCCGAAGGTGGCGTCGGTCCCGCTTGAACTGAAGATGTTCTGCCCGTCGTGGAGGTATAACACAGGATAATGGCGGGGCGAGTCCGTTCGGTATGAAGCCGGAAGGTAGACATGGACACCCCTGTCCCTGCCAAGAGATTGCGATGACACAATTGTATCCACTAGGGAACCAGCTCGCCCTATTCCATGTGACATCAATCGCCTCTGTGCCGTCCCGAAGAAGCTCATAACCTACACTGAGGCAAACCTTGGCGAGAAGGAGACAGGGATGGGCGTCACAGATCTCAGAGACGCTGTCACCACCCCCGCAGGCACCACCATCGCCGGCATCTACGAGCTGGAGAAGGGCTCCTTCAGGACCAGCGTGATCAATGCCGTGGAGGCTGCGACCCAGGCAGCCGAAAAAGTTGCCAAGAAATTTGAGTCTGAGCACTGAAGTAGACGCAGGTCATTTCAGATTACTGGCAATCCAAGTCATAATCGTTTCGAAGGTGTTTCTTGTGAATCCCATGTGCCCAGCGTCGTAGAATCTCGCAGACTTTGGACTGCCATGCTCGAAGAGCATGTAGTAGTCTTTGATGGGAAAGACTGAATCGTGTATTCCGTTCACCAGCAGTAACGGCGCGCACGGCCTATCCAAGATGCCCTGAGTCAGAAGTGAGAGTCTGGGCGCGTACTCGACCCATTCCTTGTAGGTCGACAGTCCAAATGCGTATGCGATGGTTTCAAAGAATTCGAAGGGGTATTCGCCCTTCTCCTGCTCGTGCATCCATTCGGGCTGGAATGCATAATGAACGGGTCCGCCCTGGCTCACTGCACACGCAATACGGTCCTTGTAGACGTGCGCGACTTTGACCGCCCAGTATCCGCCAGTGCTGTATCCCCAGACCCCCACCTTGCGACTGTTCAGCTCATTACTAGTGGCGACCCAATCGAAGACGGCCCCGAACAACCTCTCGGCGTCTTCCGAGCCTTTGACCGGTGAGTCCCCCACGCCGGGGCCGTCTATTGCAAGGTGCGCTAACCCCATTGCCAGAGCGGCATCGTTCAACTGCTCCTCCTTGTAGCCGTCGATTCCACCCCAGGTCACCAGAAGGGGAGAGGGACCTCCGACGGTCTTCGGCTCCCGCAGGTAGGCGGGAATCGATTTGCCCTCCCCCGCCCTTCCACTGAAAGGAATCTCCACACGTGTTATTGGTACCTCGAAATATTGCGAGGCCTTAAGCAGCATTTCCTGGGACTTCCTGTAAGCCGCCTTCTTTCCATTGGAATTGATGGTTGGGTAACGAGCGAGCATATAGTACTGGTAGGCGCGAAGATAATTCTCCTTCGCGCCTTGCATATCACCTGTCTTTTCTGCCTGGGTCGCTTTTGTCTCGTACGGCCTGGCTATGGCGCTAAATGCAGACGCCCAAGCCTCCCTATCGTAAGAAGTGATCGAAGTCATAACCTTCTCGACGTCTTCATACGACGCATATGTGAAAGGATAGACCTTCATCCTGACGCGCGGCTTCCACATTTCCCACAGTTCGCTCACCGGACGGACGTAGGCCCCAGGCTGGTTCTGGCTCATTCTGCCACCTCTGAATCGAGTCGCTTATATCGAGTCACAACGGGTGCTACTGTCGACGCGTCTACCTTATGGTATTAAGCGTCTCAGCGACGAGATCCTATTTTCGGGTCAATCGTTAATACGCCCGGCAGAATCAAATTACGACATGGTTAAGATTGGCGTGATAATCTGCGACCGAAACAGAACCTGCACCGGCAACAAATGTTTCAAAGCAATCAATGAAAGGGACGGCGCGTTTGCCACCTACCCTAAGGACGAGCCCATCGAAGTCGTCGGCTGGATGGCGTGCGGCGGCTGCCCGGGCGAGCGTCTCGAGTCTGCCCCCGCTGACATGAAGAAGTTTGGAGCGGAGGTCATCCATCTGGCGAGCTGCTACCTGGCGGGCTACCCCATCTGTCCCTACATAGAAAACCACAAGGACTACATCGAAAATGTCGTGGGGCTCTCCGTCAGGGTTGGGACCCATCCGATGCCCGCGAACTACATCAAGTCACATACAGCACTGGGAGACTGGAAGAGGGACGGCGCGGACGAATGGCTCAAAGACATTACCGGCAACGCAGCGGATGCCGCCAAATACGACTCCACGAACCCCAACTTCTTGAAGCAGCGGCCATCTTAGGGGTAGCTCGGTCACCGATCAGCTCGACCTTGTAGGAGCTTGGGCTACCCGTCGCAGCGGTGCAACTGCGAACAAACGCTTCGGGCATGGAGTTTTTAACGGGTGTGCGAACTCGCGCTTCAGAATGAAGATAGGCGTCCCAGAGATCGAAGAAGTCGCTCTGGGCGCCGCAGTTCTTGGAACCGGAGGAGGCGGTGATCCTTTCATCGGCAAGCTGCTCGCTCTAGACGCCGTGGAAAAATACGGCCCAGTGGAGATGATTCAACCCGACGAGGTTGACGACGAGGGATTAGTCGTACCACCCGCGTTGATGGGAGCTCCCACAGTCATGGTGGAAAAGATACCAAATGGGGACGAGAGCGTAGGGGCCCTCAGGGCGTTGGAAAACAAGCTCCGGCGTAAGGCGGCGGCCATAACCCCCATCGAACAGGGAGGGTTGAACTCGCAGATACCCATCGCCGTCTCCGCGAAAGTGGGGCTACCGATGACAGACTGCGATTCCATGGGAAGGGCTTTCCCAGAGCTCCAGATGACATCCTTCCACTTGCACGGAATCAGCGCGACCCCGATGGCCATGGGTGATGAAAAGGGGAACCTCCTCATCCTAGAAACCATTGACAACGTCTGGACGGAGAGGCTCGCCAGGACCGCAACCGTTCAGATGGGAGGAGTGGCGCTCATCGCAATCTACCCGATGACGGGTGCCCAGCTCAAGACGGCATGCGTGAAAGGATCTGTCTCGCTTTCTATGGATATAGGCCGGGCGATTCAAAGCGCGCGTCGGAAGGGTGAAAACCCGATAGAAGACGTAGTCAGGTTGATGAAGAGCAAGATCCTATTCAGGGGAAAAATCACGGATCTGCTGAGGAGGACCACAGGCGGCTTCTCCCGCGGAGAGGCGAAGTTGCATGGGCTCGACGAGTACAAAGACCAGTCCCTGGCTGTCGAGTTCCAGAACGAAAACCTAGTCGCAATCCGAGACGGGAAGGTCGTAGCTTCGGTGCCCGACCTGATTTCCATCCTCGACCTTGAATCGGGCCTTCCGATCACGACAGAGGGCCTTAGGTACGGCAACCGGGTGGTGGTAATAGGTTCCCCGTGCAACGAAGTGTGGAGGACTTCCCAGGCTCTGGCCGCTGTTGGCCCAAGGTATTTCGGCTACGATGTAGACTACGTCCCGGTCGAGAAACTTGGCTAGTAGTATCTGGCCCAGAAAGGAGTTGCGACAAGACCACCAATGACTCTGCGCGTAGGAATCGACGTGGGGGGCACCCACACAGACGCGGTCATACTCGACCATCATAACCGAATCATCGGTGCCGAGAAGGTGGACACGACAGAAGATGTCTCTACTGGAATCAGTGACGCCCTTAATCTCGTCCTAAGTCGGAGCAGCGCTGACAGAGGGGAAATCACAGCGGCGATGTTCGGCACAACTCACTGCACCAACGCGATTGTGGAGAGGAAACGACTCGCTCATGTAGGCCTGATCAGGATAGGCAAGCCTGCGACTGTCGGAATCCCGCCCCTCCGCTCCCTTCCCCAGGACCTAAGGCGCGCCATAGGGGACACATGGGCGATCGTGTCAGGGGGTCATGAGTACGACGGCAGGGAGATTTGGCAGTTCGACGAAGAAGCCACCACTGAAGCAGCAGAAAGGTTCCGATCCGAGGGCGTCGAGGCCGTGGCGATTTGTTCCGTCTTCTCACCCGTCAACGCCACGCACGAGAAGAGGGCGGAGGCCTTGGTCTCCAAAGTCATGGTGGGCGTCCCCATAACCCTGTCCCATGAAATCGGGAGCATAGGGCTCCTCGAGAGGGAGAATGCGTCGGCCCTGAACTGCGCCCTCATCGACGTCGCAAATGCAGCCATCGCGGGGTTCCAGGAGTCGGTGAAGAGAGCCGCACTCACTTCAGCGAAGATCTTCTTGACACAGAACGACGGCACTCTGATGAACGTCGACTACGCTAGGAAATACCCCATCAGGACCATCGCCTCCGGGCCCACGAACAGCATGAGGGGAGCCGCATTCCTAACCGGCCTCAACGACGGGATCATCGTTGACATTGGCGGCACGACTACGCTTGTCGGCGCCATAGTGCGTGGATTTCCAAGGGAGTCGGGGGTGGCCGTGGAGATTGGCGGAGCCAGAACCAACTTCCGTATGCCCGACCTCGTTGCCGTCAGCTGCGGTGGCGGAACCAAGGTGGAAGTCAGGGAGGGGGAGCCTCCCAAAATCGGTCCCGAAAGCGTCGGATTCAAGATAACGAAAGACAGCTACGCCTGGGGAGGTCATACCCTCACCACCACCGATGTTGCGTTGGGTCTCGGATACGCAGAAATCAGCGATCCCAACTGCAAGGCAGACCGAGTGAAGGGTCCATTCACCAAAGCCGCCATGTCCGCTGCCATGGAACGGATAGTCGATATATTCGAGGACTCCGTGGATAAGATGAAAACCTCGGCTGATCCAGTTCCGGTTGTCCTCGTCGGGGGCGGCGGGATAATCATCCCGGGCGAATACTACGAGAAGCTCAGAGGCGTTTCTAAGGTGATTAGGCCAGACCATTTCCAGTACGCAAACGCCATTGGGGCGACCATCTCCCAAGCGAGCGGAGAGGTCGACGGGATTTATGACCTTGACAAGATGACCAGGGAGCAGGCCGTGGCTAAAGCCAAAGAAGAGGCGATGACAGACGCCGTCAGTGCGGGGGCCGACCCTACGACCGTTGAGGTCGTGGAGACTGATGAGCTCCCCCTGTCTTACTTGCCTGGGGCTGCAATAAGGATTAGGGCGAAAGCCGTCGGAAAGCTTCTGATCTAAAGAGCTTCCTGCGTACGCTTGCCCAGCCACCAGAAGGGTGGCCGGGGAGGTGTGAAACCCTCCCCGTCGGTCGAACAGCTCGGCTGGCCAGCTACTTTACCAGTTTCTCTATCGGGGTGTATTCTATGTCGAATCCAAAGTGCTTCGGCCCGAGCACGCCCAAACCCTTGGGCGTTCTGAAGGGCGCCCGGCCCTTGAGCCCGAGTACTGAGACCGTGTCGCCTTTGGCTATGTCGGTGTTAGTGATTGGCTCGCCTGTGTCCTTCCTGATTACCTCGATTATGTCAGGACTCGTGACATAAGGCTTGTCGTCCAACCACGAGACATGGTTTTCGTTCTTGTAGAAGATCTTGAAATTGTGGCCCTTGAACTCGTCCGTCCCTTCCATTGTATTGGTTCCCCAGAGGTAACCCTCCTTGTCTTCCCACTCCTTCTTCACCACCTTGCCTCGGAAGAGCACCCAGCCGTTGGTTGCCTTCGCGACCGCGCTTGCCGGATCTTTCTTTGCTGCCACTGCCTTCCTGATTGCCTGGCCCGCTTGCATGCATTCCGTTAGGGTGTTTGGCACAACCACTTTTTTCATTTCTTTTCCTCGCATTAGCAGCCCCGCACCTGCGACTAGCCCGTAGGCGGCTACACTGAGCATCTTGCCGAGAGCCTCGGCCAGGTGGTAGTTGATGGCCGTCTTCACGATGGAGACGTTCCCCCACTCGTCGACGTATGCGGTCGGGTGCGATGGCATGTCCGCCAGGTACGTGGATATCTGGCTGATTTCCGGGATCGCCCTTCCCGTTAGGTCGCCGTTTACAACTTTCTTTCCGAGGGACATTGCGACATCTACAGGCCCAGGCGTGTTTCCTCCGCCCAGCTCGATTGAGACGACTGCGTCTACATCAACTCTGGCGTAGCTCTGTAATTCCAAAACGGAGAGCATGAGGATGCGGTCAGCCTCGCCGATTCTCTTCCTCAGGCCCACCTTCTCCATCCTCGCTTGGGTTTCTGCAGTTCTTGGTGCGATTGATCCCATCAGAAAGGGCGTGCAGACCCACGCGTCATCGCGGATTGATTCTGGGTCAGTGATTGTGATTTCGCCCAGCTTCTCGAGGTCTTCGAGGAGAAGCTTGCGTCCCATGGTTGGTTTCCCCCCACCACCGGTTCCATAGAACGTGCAACCACGGACGAAATCTTCGATTTCCTCTTTCGTCTTCAGAATTAAGTCCGTCATGTACGCAACAACCCGACGTGTCATCTATAACGTTTATCGCTAAAACACTGGCAGGTTTTCGGCTCGTTGACGCCGAAGGTATTAGGGACTCTTGACTTGGCTCACATCAATCGACCGAGTGTCGACCAACCGATCAGTAAGCGAGGATGTATATAGAACGGACAGCGAGTGAACGACGAGTTGACCCGAATAACAAGGGCTCAAGAGAACCTGTTCCTAAAGACGGCTGCGAAAATACTCAAGACCAGTCTAGCTGTCAAGCCGACTGAGAAATTCCTTGTCATAACAGATGAAGAAACTTACCCAATCGGCCGCGCATTCTTTGAAGCGGGACGAAAGGCGGACACAGAAGCCTGCCTAGTGCTGATTAGAGAACGCACACATCACGGAGAGGAGCCGCCCGCGCCTGTGGCTGCTGCCTGGAAGACTTGTGATGCATACATCGTTCCTACAAAGTATAGCCTCACGCACACGCAGGCAAGGAAGGCGGCGACGGAGGCGGGTGCAAGGGGCGCCACCATGCCAGGGATTGTACCCAGCATGTTCGGAGCTGGGGCCTTAACGGCCGATTATTCCACAGTCGGCCGTATGAGCGAGAAGATGGGGAGCGCCATGGACAAGGCAGACAAAGTGAGAATCACCTCACCCGCCGGGACCGATATGACATTCTCTATCAAGGGACGCATCGTCGAAAGGGATACCGGAATTCTTGCTAAGCGCGGAGATTTCGGCAACCTCCCCGCCGGAGAGGCTTACGTCGCCCCAGTCGAGGGGACGGCTGAGGGGACTCTGGTCATAGACGGCTCAATTGCGAGCGTAGGAATGATCAAGACGCAGCCCGCGCGGGTCACCATCAGGGAAGGGTTTGCCAACAAGATAGAGGGTGGCAAGGAGGCCAAGAAGTGGGACAGCATGTTGGCTTCTGTAAAGAAGAAGGAGGCATACAACGTTGCGGAATTCGGCGTCGGATGCAATCCGAACGCCAGACTGATTGGAATCATCCTGGAAGACGAAAAGGTCTACGGGACCATCCACATAGCTCTGGGGGACAACAGCACCTTCGGAGGAAAGGTGGAAGCCGGCATCCACCTAGACGGAATGATTCGTAATCCGAGCCTCTTCTTGGACGGGGAACCTGCGATGAAGAACGGCACATGGGTGATATGACCGCAGGATCGCGGCGACCACCCCCCTCTTGACTATTCAGCCGTTGCAAGGTCGCATAGGCTTCCGATGGACTGACCGTAAGCAGAGCTCGAAGCGCTTTTAGCCAATCACTACGCCCATCTGGGACGTTGAGGTCAAGGCAGCGGGTGCTATGCCTGGTTGTTGTGACGTTGTGCGTCTTCCTAGCACTCTCGCAACCCGTAGCCTACGCAGACTACCTCACGGAATGGTCCGGAACAGTGCCTGTGCTTGGCTTTACTGTGCACAACTATCCCTCCCCAGTGGCGGCTCTCTCCTGTGTTGCCAGTGAAGCACGAGTCTTTTGCGTCGGAGGCCTCAACGGCGCCTCCCAGACAACGGGGTCGACGTATTCAGCGCCACTCTCCAAGCTCGGGATTGGAGAATGGACGAAACTCGGCGACTATCCGACAGGAATAGCCGGGCAGGCATGCGTCGCGTACTCTGGCTATGTTTATTGCGTGGGCGGACTGCAAGCCGCCGGGACATCCACATCCAATCCGCAGATTACTCCCGCCGTCTACTTCGCACCTATTACAGCCTCAGGGATGGGCGAGTGGATCCGCACCACTGACTACCCATTTGGAGTCTACAACCAGTCATGCGCGGTCTCACAGGGCTATATCTACTGCGTCGGGGGTATTGATTCGAATTCCTCCGCCGTCTCG
>CAYPSJ010000022.1:0-22113 GCA_964413565.1 uncultured Nitrosopumilales archaeon
GGCGAGATCTCCCGCGAATACATCAGGTCTGCTGAGGCCATGGGTCTCTCGACGTACCAGCAGGACACCGTGGCAATCCATGCGTCAAGGCTGAATGCCCGGCTTGTGGCCATGAAGCTAGGAGGCGTGAGCAGCGTCCCCACATCAATCGACGGCATGCTCCAACGCCTCGCGAGGAACAGGGTGGCCGTGATGGGAGGCCTGAAGCCAGGCATTACAACCGACACCGTGGCGGCCATAGTGGCCGCGAAGTGGAGGGCGGACATCTTGGTTAAGGCCTCAGACCAAAACGGCATCTACACCGAGGATCCGAGGGTCAACAAGAAGGCGAAGAAACTCGATAGGCTGACCTACGAGAAAATGAAGCAGATTCTAGGTGGCTCACACAGGCCGGGAATCCACAGCATCGTCGACCCGGTGGCCGTCGACCAACTCGTCGAATCAAGGGTGAAGCTTGTAGTGCTTAACGGCGCAGATCCCAGGGGCGTGATAAGAGCGATCCACGGCGAGAAGATAGGCACGGTCGTAAGCTGAGCGGAGCGGCGGGAGTCAAGAGCAACAGGAATTGGTCTCGGTCGTAGTCTATGTCGCACTCACCGCGGCGGTTTTCGTTTCATTCTGGTCGTCCCTTGTCGAAGCGACCTACCTGACCCTCCGCCCATTCTCCCTCAGTTCTTCCATCACGGCGGGTTCGCCGAAGGCTGCTACCGCCCTCGAAATCGTGAGCGAGAAGACAAGGCTGGTGAGCGTGACGACCTTCGTCGACACCATTTCCAACGTAGTCCTCGCCACTACCATCGGGTTGATACTATCGGACACTTTCGGCCCCATAGGCTGGATCTATAGTGCGATTGGTGGTTCATTCGTGATCATGACCCTACTTTACCTTCTCCCGAAGGCCATAGGCATTGAGAACGCCCTGAGAATGTCGATGGTCCTGGCTCCCTCGACGAAGGCAATCATGTCAGGTCTTGCGCCCATGGCAGTCCCAATGACAAACTTCGCCCGGGCCCTATCTGAGAGACTGGTTGGGAAGCCAGGGTACAAGGAGGTGGATCTGGCCGCAGAGTTCGAGGACGTGGTCACGATGCTAGAGAAGGCAGGGCACATCGAGCCGGATGCAGGACGGCTCCTGAGGACCCAGCTGGCCTCCTCCAAGAATAACGCCGCCAGCGTCCTTACCCCCTTGGAGGAGATAGTGTCCATCGACAGCGGCTCTACCGTGTTCGATGCGCTCCGGACCATGGGACAGACCAACCATCCACGAATGCCCATCTACGACGCAAAGAGAAAGACGTACATCGGCGCAGTAACGTCAAGGACCATCTCGAGGGCAGTCTCCAGAGACCACACCGACTCTCCCATCCTAGACTACATGATACAACCCGCGAGAGTCGCAGAGGACGACAGCCTCCCATCGGTCATCGACAAGATGCAGGATGCGGGCACCACCATCGCTTTCGTCTACGACAGAGACCAGATGGTCGGCATGATCACGCTTTCGGACATCCTCGAGCGCCTGCTCGGTATCAAGGTCTAGCGGGCCATTTCTCAACGCTGACTTGCCAATTTTGTGCCCGCAGCTAGCGACGATTGGCTGGTTTCCTCGGTACCGCGAGGGAGTTGAGCTCGTCGAACGTGATGGCGCCTTCTGTCAGCAAGTCGAACGTGCCCTTCTCCCGAACTTCCATGGACGCTCGCCTGAGGAGCCCCATGGCAGCATACGACGCAGCAGGCCCGAAGCTCACCCTGGCCACCCCCAGCCGCTTCAGCTCCGACACGGTCGGAAGACCCTTCCTGACCATCACATTTGTGGGAAAATCGAGAGCGTGCACGAATCTCGAAATCGATGCAGAGTCGGTCAGCCCCATGGGGTAGACGCAGTCCGCTCCGAGGTCCCTGTATGCCTCGGCTCTTCTAATCGCCTCCTCCATCTTCTTGTCGTCGTCCCCAAGGGCGTACCGCAGTGCGTCCGTGCGGGCGTTGATGACGAACGGGATCTTCAGCACCTCCCGGAGGCGGATCAGCTCCCTGAGCCTTGCCTTCTGCTTCTCCACCGAGAGAAGCTTCTTCGCGCTGTGCACGAAATCCTCGATGTTAATTCCCACTGCCCCCGCCCTGATGACGGCCTTGACGCTCCTCGCCACACCTTCGGGGGTGTCCCCGAACCCTCCGACGACGTCCGCGCTAAGAGGAATGGACAGCACGCGAGCAATTCTCCTGATCGCAGCGTCGAACTCCTTGGGCGGGATCTCCTCACCGTCGGGGTAGCCGAGAGACACCAGCATGCCGGCACTCGACGTGGCAACAGCCGGGAATCCCTCATCCTCGAACACTCTGGCGCTAGGGACATCCCACGCGTTCGGCAGAACCAGGATGTCCTTCCTATTGTGAAGCCCGCGGAACACTTCTGCCTTCTCTACTTGGGGGTTCATCCGGGTGCGAACTCCAAGTGAACCGATTTGGTCATTCGGGCAGTGACTCCTGTGTGGGTGCTAAATTGTTTCTTAAGAACCGAAATCCGCGGAGAGCGACGTTGCCGCCGGTCACCCAGGCAACGTCATTTCTGCCTGGTCCTCGACAGGAAGGTTCGCCGAGCCCGAAAAGATTCGACAGCCCCCATGGTAGGGCATATCGGTATAGTGGATTGTTTCTTGATGGGTCAGGCACCACATGAACTCTAGTCCCTCAAGAGAACGTCTGAGGAAGCAGTCTTCTGCGGCCTTGTCTGAGAAGACGGGTTTCCTGAAATGGGTGCTCGATTGGTTGTCGCACTCCCCAATTCGTGGCAGGAGGGAGAATGGCAACCAATAGTGGCAATCGACGCAGGTGGTGCCGCCTAATAGGAACCTCTCCGGTGCCTCCCGTCCCTTGTGCTCTCTCGCGCCTCTTCTGCGCGCGGGTGGACGAGGGGACCGGGTCTTCCTTCGAGCATGGCGTGCCCGAGTATGAACCCGCTGCTTCATCAATGCCTGATTAGCTCCCGCGCCCCCGCCCACCGACAATCTGGCAAAGGCGTCTTGCAATTTCTTCCTCGGTTCCCTCGATGAATTCCCTCCTCCTCTCAGGAGAACGCATCCTGCTCAGAGCTGTGACCTCCGTTCGCGAGCCCTCCAGGCCCACGTCGCCGGGTGCGAACCCCAAGTCCTGCATGCTGAATGTGGTCAGCTTGAACTCCTTGTCGGCCCACCTCTTCCTCCTGAAATCAGGGAAGCGGGGCGAGTTGCAGCCCAGCTGGACGCTCACCAACAATGGAGGATTCGTATCGACCACTTCATGCCCATCTGTAATTTCACGCCTCGCCCTGACCTTCTCCCCTATGACGCTCAACTGGCTGACGTAGCTCACATGTGAGATGCCTAGCCAGCCCGCCACGCTCGGAGGGACCTGCTCGGTACTGCCGTCCGCGGAAGCTTCGCCGCAGTACACGATATCAAAAGGCGCGAGCTTCTGTATCCCTGCAGCGAGGACCCTCGAAGTTGCATAGGTATCAGCCCCGGCGAAGGCCCTGTCACTAAGGAGGACAGCGTCATCTGCCCCCATGGCCACGGCGAGCTTGAGGAAGGGCTCGAAGGATGGGGGCCCCATCGAAAGGACCACCACCGAGCCTCCAATCACATCCTTGAGCTTCAGTGCAGCCTCGAGCGCGTTCTTGTCTGCGTCATTGATCTCGTTCTCGACTCCTTCCCTGACGATCGTTTTCTTCTGCTCGTCGAACTTAATCTGCTCAAGCTTGGGGGTGACCTTCAGGCAGACTATCTGTTTCATGTGCTGCTTCCTCCCGGCCTTGCCATTTCGGCGATGAGCTTGGGAATGACCTTGGACGCATCCCCGATCACACAATAGTCTGCGTGCTTGAAGATCTCGGCGTTCGGGTCGGAGTTCACGGCCACCACAGTTTCGACGCTCCTCAGGCCCGAGGTGAAGTGGGCCGCGCCGCTCACGCCGACGACCAGGGCGAGCTTTGCGTTGAGGCTGGACCCGGTCGAACCCACCACCAAGTTCTTCGACGCCAGACCCTTATCGGCCAGGGGCCTTGAGACACCGAAGGCGGAACCCGTCACTGCGGCGAGTTCTTTTGGCAGTGCCAAGTTCTCCTTACACCCCAATCCAGCCACCACCACTCTCTCGGCCTTGCTCACACTGACTCCGCGTTCGATTTTCTTTTCCACGACCTCGCATCTGATGTCCCCGGGCTTCAAATCTACAGGGAACGGCACTACCGATCCCGCTTCCTCTGTCAGCTCCGGGAGCTTGAACACCCCCGGCCTAACCGTCGCCATCTGTGGTCTCCCTTTCTTGCACTTGCACACGGCCACGATGCTCCCCCCAAATCCGGGGACGGAACCCAGTAGCGCACCCGTTCCTTCTTCTATCTCGAGGTCTACCACATGGGCCATCAACCCAGCCCCCAGCCTCACCGCGAGTATTCCAGCGAGGGCCGTTCCATTATGGGTGGCCCCGATGAGGAGCATGACCGGGTCCGTCGTTCTCACCATTTCCGCGACCACCTTGGTGTACGCCTCGGCAGTGAAGTTCTTGAGAAGAGGCGATTCGGCGACGAGGACCGTATGTGCACCCCTGTGGGAGCACAATTCCGCCATATCTCGAAGGCCTTCGCCGAGGATGGCGCCGGTCACGTTGACGCCCAGTCTGTCAGCTATCTCCCTCCCCTTCCCCAAGACCTCGAAAGAAGTGTCTTCCACGGTACCATCAGTCTGTTCTATGAAGACGAAAACGCCGCCCGAACTGTCCATGGAATCAGCCCCCTCCTTTTCCTACGCACACCGCAAGAATCTCGGCCACGTCCATGACCTTGATTCGGGAGCCCACTGTCTTGACTCCGTCTTCGAAATTCAACACGCAGAACGGGCAGGCCGTGGCCATGACTAACGCTCCAGTGTCATTCGCCTGGGCGACCCTCCTGTGGCTTGGCCTCTCGCCGTTTGATTCGACGTACATCCCTCCTCCTCCTCCTCCACAGCAGAGGGCGTTACTCCGGTTGTCTTCCATCTCGGCAAGCTTGACCCCCGGAATACTCTCCAGCAACTTCCTCGGCTCTTCGTACACCCCCGCGTATCTCCCGAGATAACAGGGGTCGTGATACGTGATGCTTAGCCCCTGGGCTTCTGGAGTGTGCCCGGGCTTGACAAGGTCATGGTCAAGCAGATCTGAGATGAATTCGGTGTAGTGAAAGACGGGTGGGACGTCGCCATACTTCGGGTAGACATCCTTGAACACGGAGTTGCTGTGCGGCGAAATTGTGATGATGTCCCGGGCGCCCGTCTCCCTGAACGTCTCGATGTTTGATTGCGCCAGCTCTTCAAGGAATCCTCCTTCCCCAATCTGATACACTTCGTCCCCCGCACTCCTTTCTTTGTCCCCAAGGACAGCGAAGTCGATCCCCGCAGCATTGAGGATTTTGACCACGGAGTGCGCGATACGCTGCAGCCGTGGGTCGAATGACACCGCGTCGTCCAGGAAGAGCAGGTGCTGTGCATGGTTTGCGACCTTAACGCCGAGGCCCTCGGCCCACTTACCCCGATCCCTCTTCTTCCCCTCCCAAGCCGTCCCGTCCTCGTAGACACGCCACAGTGCGCTTTCCAGTTTCGCAGGGGCCTTCCTCTCTTTGTAGCTGAGCTCTCTGAGAGCGTGGATTACGCCTGTGATGTCCACCCCTCTGGGACAAGCCACCTCGCACTGCTTGCAGGTGGCGCACATCCAGAGCGCCTCACTCATGGCTAGGTCTCTTATCCCGAGCTGGGCTCCGCGGATTACGCTTCTGACAGGGACGTTGAGCGGGCAGATGGCAGTGCACGTCCCGCATTGATAGCAGGCGAGGAGCCTGCTACCAGTTGCCCTCGAGACCGCCTGCCTGAACTCATCTGTTGCGAGCTGGCTCACCGCTGTCAGGCCACCCTCACCTGAACCTTGGACGCCGTCGACCGGAGCTCCTCGGCTGGGAGTTTCGAGATTAGCGCCGCCATCTCCTTTGCCTTGTCGGCGAAACGCTTCGGCTCAGCCGCGCTGACCCACCAGAGCTGGAGCCTTTCTGGGTCCACTCTTTTGGCCCTCAGTTGCGTCCTCCACCTCTCGACCCTCTTCTCTGTCTGGAGATTGGCGCTGATGTAGTGGCAGTCTCCTGGGTGGCAGCCCGTAACTAGGACCGCTCCCGCCCCGCGGGAGAAAGCGTACATCACAAGCTTCTGGGATATCCTCCCGGAACACATTGTTCTGATAACCCTGGTGTTGGACGGGTACTGAATCTTCATGACCCCGGCAAGATCCGCGCCAGCGTAGGAGCACCAGTTGCACGCATAGATCAGGACCTTCCCTGACGCTCCCTCCGACAGGGCGGCATCGACCTGGGCCACAATCTGCCTGTCCGTGAACCCCTCCTGCGTGAGCGCCCCGTCGACGGTGCACTCGGCGACGCAGGTGCCGCACCCCTGGCAGGCTGCCGTGACGAACTCGATGTTCTTCCTCACCTCGCCGAGTATTGCTCCGTAGGGGCAGACGGGTATGCACCTGCCGCACTTCGTGCACTTGGCCGCGTTGACCACCGCCACGAAGGGCTCCCTCTCGATTTCATTCTTCGAAATTATGACCGAAGCCTTGGCCGCCGCCGCGAGGGCCTGCAGGGCCGATTCCTTCACGAACTTCGGGTACTGAACGGTCCCTGCGAGGAGGACCCCCTGGACCGCTGCCTCGGCCGGCCCGAGCTTCGGATGACTTTCAAGGGCGAAGCCCTCTTGATCAATGGAGACCTTCAGCTGTTGGAGAACGTCTCCCCTCTTCTCTTCCAATTCTATGGCTTCCTCCTTGTGAGTCCCACGTTGAGGACCATGAGGTCGGTCTGGAGCTCGACTTCCTTCCCACTGAGCTCGTCCATGACTGCAAGCTTCCCATCGACGACCCGGATTGATTCCTCGGGGACCGCTTTCTGTGAGTACTGGTAGAACCTGACCCCCTCCTCCCCGGCCTTTGTGTACTCTTCCTCGCCGTAGCGGGCGAAGGTTCTGATGTCCTTGTACAGAATACTGACCTCGTTGCCCTTCTGCTTTAGCCTCAAGGCCTGGTTGATCATGGTCTGGCAGCAGAACCGGGAGCAGCCGATGGCCCCCGTTCTGGACCCAACACAAGCAACAATCGAAACACTTTTGCCCGTCAGCCCGTCCATCATTCCGTCGAGCTCCAGGCTCGTGACCACGTTGGGGTTCTTGCCATAGCCGAACTCGGTAGGCACGTAGGGCTCGGCTCCAGTCGCGACGACGACCGCTCCCGCCCTGAGGCTCGTCCCATCGGTCAGTCGGACATCATAGCTCCCCACGAACCCGGTTATCGACTCCACTGTTGTCGAAAGGTGGACCTTCACAGTCGTGCCGCGAAGATCGTCCAGGAGCGTAGCAAGCAGCACCTTCGACTCGACGCCTAGGGGCGCCACCTCTGTGACGGAGTTGAGTAGCCCTCCAAGCCGCGGCTCCTTCTCCACGAGGTGGGTCTCGAACCCCTGGTTGGCAAGATTGGTTGCTGCGACAATCCCCGCGACACCGCCCCCCACGACCAGGGCAGTCTGGGTGACGGGGAACCTCATGGTCTGAAGGGGCTTCATGTTGATCGCCCTCATGACCGACATCCTCACCATGTCCTTCGCCTTCTCGAGCGCCCCCTCTCTGTCCTCCTTGTGCACCCAAGAGTCCATGTTTCGGATATTCGCCATGTCAAGCAGGTATGGGTTGAGTCCGGCCCTGTTCAGCGCCCCCTGGAATGTGGGGTAGTGGGTCTTGGGGGAACAGGCAGCCACGACCACTCTGTTGATCTTCTTGTCCCGGATAACGGCGCTGATGTCGTTGAGCGTGTTGGCGGCGCAGGAGTAGGTCTGGTCCTGGGCATGCACCACGTTCGGCAGAGTCCTCGCGTACTCGAGGACGGAATTGACGTCCACGACTCCTGCAATGTTGGAACCGCAGTGGCAGACGAAGACCCCTATCCTTGGCTCCCCTTCGGTGCTGATCTGGATTACTTCAGGCAGGACGGGCCAGGATCGTGCCTTCACGAATTCAAGAGCCTTCGCGACCGCAGCTCCGGCTTCGATAACGCTGTCTGGGATATCCTTCGGACCTGTGCTGCAGCCGGCTAGGAAGATTCCTTCCTTCGTACTCGTGTTGAACCCCCCGTCCTTGTCGGTGGACGCGAAGAAGCCGTCAGAGCTCAGGTCTATGCCGAGCATGCGGGCGAGGGCCTCTGTTCCACTCGAGGGGATGGCAGCCGTAGCCAGCACCACCATGTCATAATCTGACTGTAGCTTGGGGCCGCCGTCCTCGGTATTTTCGAATGTCACTTTGAGGAAGGCGCCGTCGCGGTCGACTTTCGCCGGCCTGCTCCTCATGAAGTGCACACCTGACCCCATGGTCCTGTCGTAGAACTCATCGAATCCTTTGCCGAATGCCCTGATGTCCATGTATGCAACGTCCACCTGTTTGATGCCGTGGTCCTTGAGCTGGTACGCTTCCTTGATGCTGTACATGCAGCAGATTCTCGAGCAGTACTTGACGAGCCTCTCATCCCTGGAGCCCGCGCAGAGTATGAAGAGCACGCGCTCAGGGTGTGCGCCGTCGGAAGGCCTGACTATCTCCCCCATGCTCGGCCCCGAAGCCTGCAGGAGGCGTTCCAGTTCGATTGATGTCAGGATGTCAGGGTGCCTGCCATACCCGAACTCCGACAGGAGCGTCGGGTCCAGAAGGTCGAAGCCGGTCGCGACCACGACCGCCACGGCTCCCCTCTCGACGAGCCTCTGTTTCATGTTGAAATCAATGGCGTTGGGCCCGCAGACGTCGGAGCACCTATTGCAGGGAAGCAGGTTCGGCGGGTCATTCAGGCAGTTTGTGGCGTCGATGACGTAGGGTCCAGGGACTGACTGTTCGATGGGGGTGTAGATTGCCTTCCTGGCTGCCATGCCGTAATCGAACTCGTTCTTCACGACTACCGGGCAGACACTCACGCATTCTGCACAGCGCGTGCATGCGTCGGTCACGTACCTAGCGTCCTGCCTGATTCTAATCTTGAAACTCCCCGCTTCCCCTTCGACGCTCTGCACTTCAGCCATGGTCAGAAGTTCGATATTTGCGTTGAGCGCCACCTCGCTCATCTTCGGCGATTCGATGCAGATCGAACAGTCTAGGGTGGGGAAATTCTTGTCCAAGACAGACATCTTGCCCCCCACCGTGGGGCTCCTCTCCACCAGGGTGACCTTGGCGCCTGCATTCGCGGCGTCCAGCGCGCCCTGAATTCCAGCGATGCCCCCACCTATTATCAGAATCCGGTCTTGAGAATCAGGCAAGGACTTCGCCTCCTTTTTTCGCGGCCACTGCCAACTCGGCTCCCCTCCCCAGCGCCCTTACGTTCAGCTCAGCGGCCTTCGGGAACCTAGCAGCGACAGCCTTCTTCAATGGCTCAAGGGTACTCGGCGAAGCCAGGGCCGCCATCGATCCGAGCATGACGATGTTCATCAGGACCTTCTTCCCCAGTGTCTCGGCCTCTTCGGCCGCGGGTATCGCGAAGATCCGGCCGTCCCCAACCACTCGGGACAGGTTGACTAGCCTCTTCTCGGCGAGGACGACCCCGGTGGGTTTGACCATCTTCAGGTTGATGTCTAGGCCTTCTTGGTACATGGTGACAAGCGCGTCGAGTTTCGTGACAAGAGGGTAATCGATGGGCTCATCGGAGACCACGACGTCCGCCCTCGACCATCCGCCTGTAACGTACGGGCTGTACCCTTCCGTGACGACGACTTCCCGCCCTTCGTGCAGCGCGGCAGCTGTCCCGAAGACATGTCCTGCGGTAATCGCCCCCTGCCCTCCCGTGCCCGTGATTCTGGCTTCGAACTTCATTTCCTGCCAGCCTCCTTTGCTTCGACCTTGGTCCTGAGCTCGCCGAGGAGCTCCTGGTAGGTGGGCCTCCTCCTATCGACAAAGTTCCCGACGACCACCTCGTCGTCCGGTCGGACCGTCACACCGATTTTGCTGAGGTCTGCGTCATTGTCGACCACAGATTTGTCCCTGAAATAGTTCATCATGTCGATGGCTTCCGGAAATCCGTTGAACTCCCCGAACGTCGGTGGACAGGGGGATAACACCTCCATGAAGGCAAATCCCTTCACTTCCATCATCCTCCTGATGGCCGCCGTCATCTGGCGGACGTGCAGTGCTGTCCAGCGGGCGACGAATGACGCCCCTGATGCTGCCACAAGGTATGGGACGTTGAAAGGCGTCTCCACGTTCCCGTAGGGGGATGTGTGGGTCTTTGCCCCCAGAGGGGTCGTTCCGCCGTGCTGTCCACCAGTCATTCCATAGTTGAAGTTGTTCACCATGATCACGTTCATGTCGACGTTCCTACGAGCGGCGTGTATCAGATGGTTCCCGCCGATCACCCCGAGATCCCCATCACCGGCGATTACGGTGATTTCGAGTTCGGGCCGCACGACGGCCATACCCGTTGCGAAGGCGATGGCCCTGCCGTGGGTTGTGTGGTACGAGTCGAGGTTCAGATACCCAGAGACACGTCCCGTGCACCCTATTCCCGAAATGGAAACATGCCTATCGTGGGGTATTACTGACTTCTGAATGGCCCTGACATATGCCCCCACTACGATGCCAATGCCGCACCCGGGGCACCAGATGTTGGGCAGTCTCTCCGACCTGATGATGTCGTCGTTGACGTGATGCTGCACCTTTACCTCTGGTCCTCCCCGCTTCACTTGGGAGATCATGTGGTGGCCACTGCCTCCATGGCTTCGAGTATCGCCCCGGGCTCAATCAGCGACCCAGGCGCCCAGTTCGCTCCCACCACCGGGCAGCGGGCGTTCTCTCTGACAGGGTGAATCATTTGCCCGGCGTTCACCTCGGCGACGACCATTCCGGAGACCCTTCGGCTCGCTCTCTCGATAATCTCGTCAGGGAATGGCCAGGGAGTCATTAGCCGAAGGAGGCCGGCCCTGATTCCTTCGGCACGCGCTCTCTTGACGGCCGCAAGGGCCGAGCGGGCGGCGCTCCCGTAGGATACTACTGCGACATCAGCATCGTCCATGAGACTCTCCTCCCAGCGCCATATCTCCCCCTCGTGGTCTCTGATTTTGTGCGAGAGATGTCTCGTCATCTTCTCTGACACCTGATGGTCTGTGCTCGGGTACCCCATTGAATCATGGGTCAGACTGTCGATGTTCGCCCTGACTCCCATCCCGGCGATGGGCATGGGGGCGAAGTCTTTTGCGTAGTCGAACAAGGGATGCTCCCTGTCCATGGTCGCGCCTGGTTCAGCGACGATTCTCTCCACAACTTCGATCTCTTCGGCAGGTGGGACGTGGAGCTTCTCCCACATCATGCCCACGACCTGATCGGCCATAACGAAGACAGGGGTGCGGAACTTCTCCGCCGTGTTGAACGCCTGAATGGTGAACTCGAAGAACTCTTGGACGCTGCTGGGAGAGTAGGCAATGACCTCCAGGTCGCCATGGCTCCCCCACTTCGCCTGCATCATGTCTCCCTGCCCTACGAGGGTGGGGATGCCCGTGCTTGGGCCAGCCCTCTGGACGTTGACCAGCACACATGGTGCCTCCATCATATAGGCGAGCCCTATGTTCTCCATCATCAGGCTGAAGCCCGGACCCGACGTGGCCGTCATCACCTTGGCTCCGGCGAACGAGCCTCCCACAAGTGCGGCCATGCTGCCGACCTCATCCTCCATTTCAATGGCGTACCCGCCTACCTGCGGGAACCTGACGCTGGCTCTCTCGAAGATCTCAGACGAGGGCGTGATCGGGTATCCGGCATAGAACCTGCAACCCGCCAGTATCGCTCCCTCTACGCAGGCGAAGTTCCCCATTGTGAAGTACTCGCCAGGCGCGAGCCCACCACCTGTCTTGCTCAACGGTTACGCTACCTCCTTGGTGTAGATGGCGAACTCGGGGCACACCACCATGCACATACCGCAGTTGACACAGTCGTTTTCCTTCCCCGGCTTGACCCGTGGGTGGCGGTAGCCGTTCGCGTTGATTTCCTCCGACATCTCCAAGACGTCGTTGGGGCAGAAGGTCCAGCAGTAGTTGCACTCCTTGCATCTCTCAGGAATTATGTACACCTGAGCGACAGGCTTGGTGAACTTCGAGGAGTTTATCGGCTCGCGACTTATGACACCGGGGCCTATCTCCTTCCTCTGCACCGCGACTTGGCCCGGGGGAGGCAAGCCATCAGTGCAATTGCACGCAAATGTATAATTTGGTTTTGTAGTCGAAATAGCATCCGGTTCGTATATTCGATTTGGGCTAACTAATTAGGGAGCACCGGTAAATGAAGAGCCACCTACTACTAAGCGGCGCACAATTGAAAATCCCCATGAGCTTGTTCGGGTCGTTTAGACCCACTGACTGGCACGAAGAAGTATACACCAGACGTCCACCCTTCATCATCGAGATGATCTCCGGACGCGTCTTCATCGTCCCTCGAGACCACGAAGTGGAATCGGTGCTGGACGGGATATCATCTTCGCTCGGTCTGAAGAAAGTTCGCCAGGGACACGTCAGTTACGTGGTCTCCAGAGGATACGCGGTGAAGGCGCTCCGAGAGTTCGACTGGTACGTGCGCAGGAGCTGGAGGAACAGGGGGCTCCTGGCCCTTTGGGCGCTGGCACACATTGGGGAGAAGGGGGACTGGAAGCAGATCAGCCTCCAGCTCGATTACGTTGCCGAGGTCGCAGGGCTGACAACGAAGGAGTGCGGCCAGGCACTGCAGGCGCTCTTCCACTCAAATCCGGAGAACAATTCTGCGCAGGGGCTCAGCGAGCTGGCATCGGACAGAAAGCTGATTCATCAGACCCTGGAGACGAAGGTCGCCGAGCTTCCCATCTGGACAGAAGAGATGGTGATGTCAGTCCTATGTGCCGGCCCGGGAGGCTCCGTCGCTGAGTTATACGAAGCAATGCTCGGCCAAGGGCTGGGCATAGGGGCAGTGTACAAGCTCGCTGAGCGTTTGAAGACCAAGGGGTACGTCTACCCGCTGAGGCACTACAGGGTGAATGAGCGGGGGCCCATGAGGGAGATGCTGGCGGCCGACTGCAGGAACTGCTTCTTCGGCTACTCGAACCCGGATGTCTGCCTCGAGGATAGCCTCCGGCAGATAGAGGACGTCCTCGAACAAGATTATGGGAAGAAACCCACGAAAGAGGAGCGGGCAGCCCTCACCAACTCGGTCAAATCCATACCGTATGCATCAAGAACGAACAGGAGGGTCCTCACTTCACTGAAGCTGATGCACGAGATCGACCGGATGTCCAAGGAAGGGCGAGTAGCCAGCATGCTGAAGAAGATCGAAGAAGGCTACGGGGTAGATCTTCCTGTGAAGATCGCTCGGGAACCCGCGGACTAAATCTCGTCCTCCGTCAGGCACTTTACAATCTTCTGGGCGAGACGAGGTCATCATTGCCGCCTCCAATAACCTGCAGTTGACAATGTGACCAAGCTGACGTGCCCAACGTCGCGCTCTGAGTGAAAGAGCGAAAGCGAAAACTACGGAGTGTCCAGGAAACCCTCCCACTGCTCTTCATCGCTGACCTCATCCTTCAAAAGGTCTTCGAAGAGCTCGTGGGTGACAAGGTCTGTTCCCCGGTATTTCTCCGCCATCTTACTGTAGAAGTCTATGGCGCACGCCTCTGCCTGCAGGACATCCTTGATGACCCGGTCGAGGTCGGTACGTTTGCTTGGGGGCTCCTTGAAGCCACAGCCGCACCACCTCAGCAGGTGCGCTGGGTGCGCCACAGGGCGTCCTCCGAGCTGGATGATCCTCTCGGCAAGCTTCCCGGCATGGCCGAGCTCATCCGCTGATTGTTCTTCGAGAACGGGTCTGAGAGTGTCTGCATCCATCCCTTTGATCCACTTCGCCATGTACCAGTATTGGAAGTGCGCGAGCCATTCGTCGGAATAGGCGGTGTTCAGGTCCTTGATGACATCCTTGAGATTAGCCTTGACGATTTCCTTGCCTTGCTTACCCATGCAACGAGCAATGGCGCCGGCCCTTTATGAGACATTTCCCGAATTGAGAATCGAAAGCCTCCCATCGACTGCTCTGATGCCCTATGAAGGGCCCAAACCCAGAGCCAGCGATGTCTCGTCCCCTTCGTTGAGAGTGAAGCCGAGGTCCGGGTACGCCAAGGAGATGTGGTGTTCGAGGTCGGCCTTGAGGGCTAGAGCCTGCTCCGCGTCCTGCTTCTCGAGGCGCTCCACCGCTTCTGAATCGCGCGCCAGCTTGTCGAGCCTCGCGGCGTGCTCGGCGGTCGTCTCGCCCTCACGTGGTTCGAGCACAACAGGTCTTAGCTGAACTGATATCGCGAGGCCATCATCATGGGAGCTGTGGACGGGTCGAAACTGGATGGACATATCGAGGTAGAAGTGGTCATTCCGCCCCACCACCCTGACTTCGACTAACCCTTTCGGCGACGAGTGGGACCCGAAATAATTCTTGCCTGCATCCTCGAATTCTTCCACACTGTTCGACTCGTCCTTCTGGACGGTGTACACGTTTGCGCCATCGACATCTAGCGAGAGCACGTGGACGACCCCTATCGACCGGAGGAACGTCCCTGTCTCTTCCAAGAATGCAGAGGAGGCGAGGGACTCGTGTATAGGGCGCAAGAAGTGCGACAGTCTGCTCCCTAAACCCTCGCCTTTGCCGGACTCGGCCACCTCCGAAGCAGTCCATCGGTTGCTCTGGGGGATGGAATAGACGCCCGTCAGGGGCCATGAGTCAGAGTTGGGGAAGCACCCTGCCGGGGTGTTAGCCCACCAGTGTGCCTCTTCGTTGCACTGGCCCATAGGCATGTGTAGCCACCCCACTCTAATAAGTCTGGCACGGGGATTCGCCGTTGGCAGGCTCGAGAGGGCCGCTCCCTACCATGCTTACTGGCCTCTTTTCGTTCAGGAACACCCCAATCAGCCTTGTAACTAGGATGCGGGGGGTGGGATTTGAACCCACGAACCCCTGAGGGACGGGATGCCCCATCCGAAGCGAGGCCCGGATCTTGAGTCGGGGAACTCAGTCCCGCACGGTTGACCAGGCTTCGTTACCCCCGCGCCATGGGCGCTTCATCAGGTTCAGATTAAGGCTCTATCACTGCTGGACGGTCGCCACCCGGCTGGTCTTCCTCAGCAGGCGGTGGGATGAGATCTCGATGATTATGTTGCAGTATCTCGCAATCTGTCCGAAGTAGGATGCCAGAACCCTGGCGTAGCCGAGCTCTCCGGAGGCCAGCATCTCCTCGGTCGCCTCCTTCTCCAGTCTCGTCGTCTCCTCCACAAGGACGAGCGAATTGCCTATGAGCTTAATGTCGGGAGTGAGCAGGCTCTCGATCGTCGTATTGAACGCCTCCCCCGCTTTTGTGGCGAGCTTCCTGAGCGCCGCTGTCACCTGTGGATCCATGTTCGTTCCCAGCCCCCTCAGTCTCGCCAGCTCCTGGGTTATGTCTTGGATCATGCCTCCGATTTCATCGAGTGTCTTCGCTGAGACCCTGTCCCCCGATGCATGGAGCGGGGACTCGATGCCTATCTCCGAGGCCAGTTCCCTTCGGTTCAGCGCCACCAAGAGCTGCCTGAGTATGAGCCAGTAGAGCTCATCAATCTCCTCCTTGACGGAACCTACGCCGTTGAGGCCCCCCGTTTGCTTCAGGTCCAGCGACTCGGTTACGCGCTCGAGGCTCCCGGACACGAGCATCTGAAGCCGCTTGATCAGAGAATCGACGGGGAATTTGGTAGGGTCGATGAAGCTCTGGGCCACGATGTGCCTGACATCGGACTCGACCACTTCCATCCCTCTGAGCCTCTTGACAGTGTTGAGCACCTGGCTCGTCGTCACGTGGTCGAGCGGTTCCCTCCCCGAAACCTCAATCGTGTCGTAGCCGAGTGCGTACGCCCCTACAATGAGCCTGGCCAGCATCTCTGGGCTCCCGGCCTGCTCAGCCCTCACGGTAGCCTTCGTCTCCTCCCTCGCCTTCGTCGCTGGGATTAGGCGCAGGGTCCCGTCGGAGTCCTCCCTGAACAGCAGGCTATCCCCCTGCTTCAGGTTCATGTCCTTCACGTACTGCTTGGGGATTGAAATCGACAGCGAATTGTACCCCACCTTCTGCACTCTTCTTGATTCGTCCAATGCCTCAGCCCTTCCAGTAAGTAGGCGTAAGGGACGTAATAACCATATTCTTAAAGAACTAGGAATTTCTGCGTGCTCAGGCGTCTCATAATTGAAGAGGGAAGACTTCTCTTGGATGATCGGCGGTGTCCAGGGGAGCGGCGTTGACACGTCAGCCAACGTTTTCGCAAGAGCGGCTGCGGCGGGGGGTCTCCATGTCTTCGGCAAGAGGGAGTATTATTCTAACATAAAGGGGGAACACAGCTACTTCCAGGTCCGCGTCTCCAAGGACCTGATTCGATCCCACATCGACACGGTCGACATGCTGGCTACCTACGAGGAGGAGACGATCTTCAGGCACGCGCTCGAGGTCAGGAAGGAAGGGGCGATAATCTACGACCCGGACCAGGACACCAAGCGCCTGGACCAAATCCCCACCATCGAGGCCCCGATTAGGGCCGCCCTGAACGCGGAGCTCACCAACGCAGGGCTCTTCGATTACTATTCCAACTCTGTCAAGGGAATCCTGGAGCTCGCGCGCAGGCGTGGGGTTCACATCTACCCCGTCCCCTACAACGAACTGCTCAAGCAAGTGGGGTCCAAGTTCGGCGAGACTTCCCTGAGCTCGCTCCAGAGGATGCTGAACGTGATGGCCGTTGCCGCTTCCTTCGCCCTGCTCTCCTACGACGAGGACATGGTCAAGGAGACCGTAAAGAGGCAGTTCAGGTCGAAGCCGAAGGTGGCGGAGATGAACGCCGAGGCGGTCAGCACCGCGTACAATTTCATGGAGCAGAAGTACGCTGGGAGCTTCGCCACCAAGCTCTCCCCAGTGAAGGCAGACGGGGTCAAGCTGTTCGTCAGGGGCAACTCAATGGTTGCAATGGCGAAGGAGCTCGCCGGCTGCAGGCTCCAGACCTACTATCCTATCACCCCCGCGAGCGACGAGAGCAAGTTCCTCGAAGGGCACTCGGAGTTCCAGCTCGATGGGTTCGCCAGCCAGGAGAACCCCCAGATGACAGAAGCGGCGAATCTGCAGAACAAGGGAAGCATCGCGGTCGTCCAGTCGGAGGACGAGATTGCGGCGATCACCATGGCGATAGGGGGCGGGCTCGTGGGCGTCCGCTCATCAACGTCGACCTCAGGCCCCGGCTTCTCGCTGATGGCCGAAGGCATGGGTTACGCGGGCATGAACGAAGTCCCGGTCGTGATTACACTCTACTCTAGGGGTGGCCCGAGCACCGGCCTCCCAACGCGCCACGAGCAGGGGGACCTGAGGTTTGCACTCCACGCTGGCCATGGCGAGTTCCCTAGACTCGTCCTAGCCAGCGGCGACCTGGAAGAGGCGTTCTATGACACGGTGAGGGCGTTCAACTACTCCGAGAAGTACCAAACCCCCGTCATCCACATCGTTGACAAGGCCCTCGCCAACTCCGACGGCACTCTGCCCATGCTGGATGTGAACAGGATTAAGATAGACAGGGGCGAATTCCAGAGAGAAATCACTGACGCGGTCAACGGGGAGTACGAGAGGTTCAAGCGTACCTCCAATGGCATCTCTCCAAGACCTCCTGTGGGCGCCAAAGGAGGGGTCTACTGGCACACCGGTGACGAGCACAACGAGCTAGGCCACATCTCCGAAGACCCGTCAATCAGGGACTACATGATGGAAAAGAGGATGGGGAAGATAGATCTTGCAGACAGGGAGATACCACTCTCCGACAGGGTGAACTTCTTCGGCCCGGAGCGCGC
This sequence comes from uncultured Nitrosopumilales archaeon, assembly GCA_964413565.1. GTDB lineage: Archaea > Thermoproteota > Nitrososphaeria > Nitrososphaerales > Gagatemarchaeaceae > UBA183. The sequence goes on from CAYPSJ010000022.1 coordinate 17,916, forward strand.
CGACATCACGGTTGTGAGCTGGGGCTCCACAAAGGGTGCAATACTCGACGCAATGGAGTGGCTGGATGAGGACGGTATCAAGGTCAACTTCCTCCAGATTCGGCTCGTCCACCCGTTCCCTACTGAGTACGTGACGCAGATTCTGTCAAAGGCAAAGAAGATAGTGGGCATCGAGATGAACTATTCAGCACAGCTGATAGGAATCGTCCGAGAAAGGACTTGCATCCCGGTCGAGCAGGTTGTCGTGAAGTACAACGGCAGGCCCATGTCTGCCGAGGAAGTGTACGACGCACTGAAGATGATCAATGAAGGGAAGGCAACGACAAGGACAGTGTTGAAGCGTGGCGCTTAAGCTATCCGATCTGAAGACGAGTGCGCATAACGACTGGTGCCCAGGCTGCGGAGACTTCGGCATCCTCAACGCGGTCCAGATGGCACTCGCGGAGATGAACGTCGATCCATCCAACACAGTCGTCGTGTCAGGTGTGGGCTGCTCTTCGAAGGCGCCTCACTTCATCAAGACCTACGGAGTCCACACGCTGCACGGTAGGGCGGTGCCCTTCGCAACAGGGATCAAGCTGGCCAACCCGAACCTCGAGGTCATCATTGAGGGAGGGGACGGGGATGGTCTCGGAATCGGTGCAGGTCACTTCGTCAACTCCGGGAGGAGGAACGTCGACATGCTCTACATCATTCACGATAACGAGGTCTACGGCCTCACCAAGGGCCAAGCTTCACCAACCCTCGGCCTGGGGATGAAGCCCAAGTCGCTCCCGACCCCCAACGTCAACCAGGGAATCAACCCGCTCCTCCTCGCCATAGCCGCTGGGTACACCTGGGTCGCCAGGGGGTACTCCTACGATGTCCGCCACCTGAAGGACCTGATAATCAAGGGGATACGCCACAAGGGGTACGCCTTCCTTGACGTCCTCCAGCCCTGCCCGACGTACAACGACATCCAGACGAAAGAGTACTGGGCCGGGGAGGGGAACCTGGACCCAGTGGGCAAGATGATGCCCAGAACCTACAAGCTCGAGGACACCGGATACGACGGCGTTGTCCACAAGGACGACGAGAGCGAAGTCCAACAGAAGATCCAGCAGGCGGTCCTCAAGAGCTTCGAATTCGGCGACCACACGCCCCTCGGCGTCTTCTACCAGAACGAGTTCGTCTCGACCTACGAGGAGAGGCTCGCAGGGCGCAGCCCGTCCTACAAGACGAACCCGCCGGCCGCCCAGGAGATAGCGCGCCCCGACGGGACTCCGCTGACGAACATCAGCAAGCTGCTAGAAGACCTCAGGGTATCCTAGGCCGTTCCCGTTTATAGCGGACACTCCGAAGCCGACATCCGTGGACCCAGAAGGCTTGAATGACTTCCCTCAGGCCGCCCTGATACCTCAGTGACAAGGTCATGCCCGAGAAGAAGATTCTGGTCGCTATAGGAACGAAGAACCCCGCGAAAGTCCAGGGCATCAAGCGGGCATTCGCCAGGTACTACAAAGGCGTCGAAGTCCGCCCCGTCGACTCCACTAAGGTGGCCAAGGCCCAGCCCAGGGGCCTCAAGGAGATGGCTGCAGGAGCGACCGCTCGGGCCAAGTACGCGCTCTCGGTTGCCGGGGGCGACTTCGGAGTCGGGGTGGAAGCCGGCATATTCACCATCGGCTCCGTCTACTTCGACAACCAGGTCGGAGCCATTGCAGACAGGAGCGGAAAGGTCTCTCTCGGTCACTCCGCGGGATACATGCTTCCCAGGGAGGCGATGGAGGAGCTTTTCCGAGAGGGTAAGGAGCTGGAACGATGGGCCGAGAAGGTCAGTGGGATAGACGGGGTCGGAGACAAAGGAGGCCTTGTCAACTTCCTCACTAGGGGGACGATGACACGGGCTGACCTTACCGAGCAATGCGTCGTAATGGCCCTTACGCCGCGCCTCCACAGGGACGTCTACGGGTTCTGACCCAGCGTCCACCAATTCTGAGAATCGTCGCCTTTTCTTATTAGACCAGAGTGTACCTCGCTCTCCCTTGTCACCCGTCAAACTTGAGGCGGAACCGGTATGACATTCACAGACCCATTGCAGTGGATAATCATCGGGGTGTTCGTTGTGGGCATGCTGGGATTCGTCATCTACTTCGTACTCAGAGTTTTTCGGACTCTCAACAGAGTTGACAAGTACCTGGACGACAAAGAGGGGAACCTAGGTAATTCGCCAAGGCGTGAAAGCCTGTAACGAAACCTCGCTCCAGGGAGACGTTGGATTTCTCCCGCCTGTTCCATCAGAAGCCGAGGCCTGATCATAGGCGAGCATGGTTTCAAGGTCGGCGGTGTCCTGGGCGGGCCTAGCGATGGCAAGGCCTATCAACGGGCCGTCAGGACGTGCCGCCCATGAGCACTCGGAACCCGTGGGGTGGCTACACGATGCCTGTGATCATAGCAGTCCTTGGTATCGTCGGGCTATTCATCTACATCTTCTTCATCGTTTTCGTCGCCGCACTCGCGTATTATCTGTACAGAATCGAGAAGCGCCTTTCCGCTCTGGAAGGGAACACCGCCGGCCAACAACCCAAGCCGAAGCAGTACTAGCCCCACACAGATTAGCCCTGAATAGTTCGGACTACGTTCAGCTTGGACGCTGTCTCCGAGACGCAGAGCCCGGCGCTTCATTGGTCTTGGTTATCATCTGAGTCGCCACCCCTTTCGCGACCATCTTTCCGGCGTCGTCCGTCACCACTACTTCGGCGAGAGCGATCCTCTTTCCCCTGTGGAGAACCGTTCCCTCGGCTGTGATTCTTCCGGAGAAGACAGGCCGGAGAAAGTTCATCTTGAGCTCGAGTGTAGTGAAGACCTCCCCCTCTTTCAAGGTCGAGATGGTCGCAATCCCCATGGCAGCGTCTGCCAGGTCCGTGATGATTCCTCCATGCAGGGTCCCCATCGGGTTGTGGAACCTTCTCCCGACGGCCATCGTCATCGTAGCTTTCCCTTCGCTGACCTTGGCAATCTTCATCCCCAGGGTGAGGGAAATCCGCGGAGGCTTTGCTCGGCCGGCCATTATCGCTTCAAGCGCAGACTTTAGACTTGGCACCATCCGGTTCTTCTTCCATTCTCGATTTAAGCACTACAAGACCGGAGAAGTTGCCGGTTCCCCCCACTCAATCGCTGAATCTGATTCCCAGGGCTCTGAGAACCCCGGCAACTGCCGAGCATCACGTTGCTGAAGCCTGCAACTTTGACAGGCCGACAATTCCTCTTGCACGACGGAACCCAATCCCAGCGACGAGAGATGTCGCGGCCGAGATGAGGTAGCTCAGGCCATACATTGCGAGAGATGCACCATTCTGTGTGACGCAGCTCTGGCCAACCGATGACGGAACGCAGAGGGGTTGTGTTGCCGTCAAGACCGTGCCCACCACTCCCGCCACGAACGTCACGAGAACGCCGACCACAAGGAGGTATCCGACGTACCGAAAGAGCCTAACCTGGAAGACGCGCGCAGCCGAGAAGAACGCCCCAACTCCTAAGACGAAATAGGCTAGAGAGACAATCCCCTCTATCTCAGCAACGCCGAAGTAGAAGTCTGGTGGGTTCACCTTGGGCATCAACGAAATGGTCATGCCAAGCACCACACTCATGCCCCCTGAAATCCCTGCGGCGAGGAACCACGAATTCCCCGCCTTTCGCCCCAACTGAAACCATGCGACCGCGATCACGAGGCCTAGAAGGGAGCCAACAAGAGTTGATGGAACTGCGCTCGAGTAATCTGTGCTCGTTGTCGCAGCGAGCAGGACAAGGTCGACCGCAGTCAGTGCGACCCCACCGAAGTATCCAATCTCAGCCAGGGCCAGGTAAGCCGATGACCCTGCTGTTACCTCGCCTCGACCCGTTGGCGTCTTTGCTTCTGAGGCACTCACACCGTCAGCCTCGTCCATCGTCACAGTCCCCGCCACCTACCCTCCTTTCGCCAGGGGAGTATTTTGGCCTACGGGCAGACCGGGGGCGCCCCCGCACGGTCGGCCTCCGCCCTTGACTGACCATTGAGAAATCCAAAACCATGGAAAGGGGTAGTTGGCTGGATTGTGCCGATTTCACACGGGAATGCATATATACGAAGTGCCGACCGAGGCCGCTTCTGCGCATTAATTGGCGGCGTCTGCCTCGAGCACAAGGGCCGAGCCCTAACGCCATGAAATGCACGACCTCCAGA
>CAYPSJ010000023.1:0-2603 GCA_964413565.1 uncultured Nitrosopumilales archaeon
CCCGAATCTTCATCCAGCACCCTGATGGCCTTCACCAGGTCGTCGAAGGATGTCACCCTTCTCTCGTAGAACAACCCGCGGCGCGCTAGAATCACCGCCTCAAAAACAAATACTGGCACCCTTGGGCGAGAGGACGTTTCCTCTTGAGGAACCCTCTCGTCCTCTTCGACACAATGTCCGGCAGGAAGAAGGTCTTCCGCCCCCACAGGCCGCCACTGGTCACCATGTTCGTCTGCGGGCCGACCGTGCAATCCCGGATGCACTTGGGGCATGCGAGGACTTACATCTTCTACGACGCCCTGGCCAGGTACCTGGGCTACCTCGGGTATGATGTCATATTCCTGATGAACATAACAGACATCGACGAGACCATTACGAAAGCGGCTCGCAAGGAGAATGCCAACCCCCTGGATTTCTCGTGCCGCATGTCATCCCTGTTCCTGGAGAATCTCAGGCAGCTGAAGGTAGTTTCAATTTCCCGCGTCGAACCAGTCTCCAAGCGCGTCGGCGAGATGGTCTCTCAGATCCAGTCCCTGCTCGAGAAGGGATACGCGTACAGAGCTGGCGGATGGGTCTACTTCGACACCTCGAAGTTCGGGCGGTGGGGGCGGCTCTCCCACCAGTCAAAGCGAGACCTCTCCCTGAGACCCCTCGAGCTCTCCCCTGCGAAGAGGAACCTAACCGATTTCGGACTCTGGCGCCCAGAGATACTCATAGAAGGCCGATGGCGAAGCCCATTCGGCCTCGGCTCCCCTGGCTGGCACATCCAGGACACGGCCGTGACCCTCCCGATTTTCGGCCCGCAGTACGACATACATGGGGGCGCCTACGAACTGATCTACCCCCACCACGAGGCCGAGATTGCTCAGGCCGAGTCCCTTACGAGCGTCCACCCGCTCGTCAGGTACTGGGTGCACACCAGCCTGCTCAACATGGAGGGGCAAAAGATGTCCAAGTCACTCGGCAACGTCGTCACCGTAGACGAAGCACTCCAGGTCTGCTCTCCAGACGAGCTCAGGTTCTACTTCCTTTCCACTCACTACAGAAAGGAGATGGATCTCTCGGGGCTAGGAGCCGCCAAACAAAGGCTGGGCGAGATGCGTCGCGCCGCCAACCGACTTGCCAAGTCCGAGGAGAGCGGCGAACAATCACTGGAGCCATTTGAAAGGGCGCTTAACGACGACTTCAACAGTCCCGGGGCAATCAACTGGGTCGTTGGGATCCTGAGGGCAGCCGCAAAGGAAGGCGACCCTTTGAGGTCGAGCAACCTCGTCGGGGCCGCGGCCCGAGCCATGTCGATTTTGGGGGTGGATCTTCTTGGGGAAAACTAATCGAAAGGATCTCGAACTCAACGAGGCACGTTGGTGGTCAAACTGGGCGCAAATGGACTGGCTTGGCTCCTCCGGTTACCTTATGACTTCGGAGGACCTTAGGGAGCCATTCTTCAACCGCGCCTGCATTCTGGATTGCAGGGGGGCGGGCGCGACGATAGCCTGGGCGGAAGATAGGCTCATAGCTCGTGGCATGGTCCCAATCGTCACAATCTTCGATTCGTGTACCGGGGCTGCTACGGGACTAGGGGCTTCTGGATACAGGTCTGCCGACACGATGACCGTGCTGCTGTCAAGGGGTCTAGGAAAGTCAGCAAGCGCGGCGCAAGTCACCATCAACGAACGACCGGATACAGACAGTTGGACCCGGGCCTATCTCGAAGCGTTCTACGGTGACCAGGAACTCGCGCCTCACGTAACCCCCATCGTGGCTCGACTTCAGAAGCTCAAGGCTGTCACCCTCCTAGAGGCTATGACCGGGGACGAGACAGCCGGCGTCCTCGCAATCTTCCGGACAGAAGGCATGGCCGGAGTCTACTGCGTGGGCACGACTTCCGAACACAGACGGATGGGGGTGGCCGGGACCCTGCTATCTAGAGCCAAAGACATCGCCGGAGCCGAAGGAAGGCTTCTGTTCCTCCAGTCTCTAGCATCCGACGGCACTTTACGCTATTACTTGGAAAGGGGGTTCAGGGCCACGTACTCCAAGCAGCTGCTATCAAGAGGGGAAACCTCAAATGCCAACGAGAAAGAACGCATCTAAGTTGGACCTAGGGGTGTGTATCGAGAGGAACGCGGTCCTGGGCCGGAGCCCTTTCACAAGGGTTTTTGGCGGCTTCCAAAAGGTCAGGGCAGTCAGGGCGATATTCGGGCGCCGCACCGACGAAGTCCTTGGAAATCTAAGTGTGGAGGTGACTGCCGGCCGGGGGTACATGAGAATCAACGACGAAAAGGGTTCGATTGTGATAAATGCAAAATATCTCAAGGAGGGGAAGGAGATGGACGTCTACCTGGACGTCATCCACGAACTTGTCCACATCCGACAACACCACGAGGGGAAGGAACTCTGGGACAAGGACTACAAGTACACTGACAGGCCCACCGAAATCGAGGCCTACAAGGTCGCGGTCAAGGAGGCCAGGAGACTGGGGCTCACCGAGGAACAACTGGTCGAGTATTTGAAAGTCGAATGGATTCCAGTTGACGAGTTCAGGTCCTTCTTAGAGAACGTCGGCGTCAAAAGCTGAATCCCAAGGACGGGCTCGTCCGTAG
>CAYPSJ010000024.1:0-4900 GCA_964413565.1 uncultured Nitrosopumilales archaeon
GCCTGTCTTGGACCACGTAGCCGATGTAGTTGGACCCAGGGACGTCCTTTGCTGTGGCAACCCTCAACACTCCCTGGACATGTTCCGCCTTGGATGTGCCTATGTGCTTAATCACCGCGTGCGGATGGGGGGATCTGACAATTCTGAGATAGAGTGCGTCCTCCTGTACGTTGTCCGTAGTATACTTCGTTTCGCCGAGCGCCTTCGCCAAGGCGTCCACCCTGGGGATTTCGACGTCGCGATGGAGAAGATCTTCGAGCTCCACCGAGGTCATTCACTTGGAAGGGACCGGTAGGCCTTTAAATTCTATATGTCAGATTGGACCGCTCAATAGAATCAGGGCCGATCCCGGCTGGGTTTCTTTGCGCCTCCCATGTTCTTCCCCTCAAACATCTCGATAATCCTGTCGGGCTCCTTCAGACCGGAACCCGTCACTAGGACAACCACCGCATCGTCCCTGCCGATGGTGCCCTCCGACAGCGACTTCTCCAGTCCCGCGAGCCCCGCGGCTCCCGACGGCTCGGCAAAAATACCTTCGTAGGCGGCCAGTTCTCTGACGGACCGAAGTATGTCCCGATCGCTTACGGAGACACCGCCTCCGCGGGTCTCCCTTACCCCTGTCATGGCGGCATCTCCGTCCCATGGATAGGGATCCAGAAGGCCTCCAGCAACCGAGGCGGGATAGGACTCCGGAACGATTCTGTCGAAGGTCGCCCTCTTCCGGATTGCCCTGACCAGAGCCTGGTTTCCGGCTGGCTGTACCGCTACGATGCCCGGGTAGTCCCCGATCAGATCGAGCTCCTTCAGGTCTCGGAGGCCCTTCCAGATGCCGGTGAGGAGGCACCCGGACCCGGTGGGAACCAGGATGGCGTCCAACCCTTCCAAGGCCCCCTGCTCGAAGAGTTCGTACACAATCGTCTTCGGTCCTTCGACCTGGTAAGGGTTGAAGGGCCCGAAACTAGGGCAAGGGTAGTATCCAAATCTGTCAACGGCGTCGAGCATCGCCTTTACGGTCGCATCTTCACCCTTCTTCACCTGAGCGCACCTCGTTATCGAGGCGCCGTAGAGAAGGAGCTGGGCAATCTTTCCGGCAGACGCGTCTGGGGGAACAAAAGCGTGACAGCTCATGGCCCCCCCGGCGGAGTAGGCAGCCAGGGAAGCAGCCGCGTTGCCGCTCGAAGCCGTGGCGACGTCTTTTTTCTTCAGTTCGATCGCCTTGGCGGAGCCTACCGCCATGGCCCTGTCCTTGAATGACGCAGTGGGGTTCCTTGTATCGTCCTTCAGGTGCAGTCTCTTCATTCCGAGTTTCTCGCCAAGGCGCCGAGCGTGAACCAGTGGGGTCCCACCTTCACCCAACCTCACTGCAAATCCGGAAGAGACGGGAAGCAGCTCCTCGTATCGCCAGATGTCCCTCGATTTTCTCGACTCGAGTCTCCTGCGATCGAACCTGTTCGAGATTCCGTCGTAGTCGTAGACGACGTCGAGTCGTCCCAGATCTCTCTTCCGGCACATGACAGGGTTCTCGCCTGGCTCGTATTTCGTGCCGCACCTGGAGCAGACAAGCCGTTCTACGAAGGACAAGGGACTAGCTCTGAGGAGCGCCTATTCCACTATGTCGAATCCTTTTTGGTACTTCCTGAGCTGTTCTACTGTGTACGGGTCGAGCTTTTTGCTTGTCCTAGTCACAGTCTGCTTCTTCTTAATGCCGAACACCTCAGTGGAAAGGTACCTCCCACCCGAGTCGTTGACTACGGTCGCTATCCTCCCCAGCTCCGGATGCTTCCTGGCGAGCTTCACAGCTGCAGCAACGTTGCACCCCGAGGATATGCCACAGAAGATGCCCTCTTCCTTTGTCAAGCGGCGTGTCATGTCGATGGCCTCGTCAGATGTAGTGGTCACGACGCCAGTCAGCAGGCTAAGGTCAAGGTTTTTCGGGACGAAGCCGTCGCCGATGCCCTCGATCTTGTGAGTACCCCACTTGCTGTGAGAGAGTATGGGCGCCTCCGAGGGTTCGACGGCGTAAAGTCTGACATTCGGGTTCTTTTCCCTGAGGTATCTCCCGATTCCTGAGAGGACCCCGCCTGTCCCCTGAGATGCTACGAAGGCGTCCACGTCCCCTCCCATCTGGGTCCAGAGTTCCGGACCGGTGCTCTTGTAGTGCGCCTTCGGGTTGTCGGGGTTGTCGAATTGGGCGGGGAACCAGTACCTCCCCTTGTGCTTCGCCATAAGCTCCTCGATTTTCGTAAGGCAGAAGTCGACATCGCTCTCGCCCCCTGGGGTGAGTATCAGTTCTCCCCCGAACGCCTTGATCATTTTCTTGCGCTCGTCGCTCATCCCCTCTGGCATGACGATTGTCACCTTGTATCCCATCCTTGTTCCGATGAAAGTGCAGGCGATGCCCGCGTTGCCGGTGGAGCCCTCGAGTATCTCCATGCCAGGCTTCAGGTCCCCCCTGTCGATGGCTCCGAGTATCATTTGTTTGTAGATTCTGTCCTTCAGGCTCTCCGTCGGGTTGAAGAATTCCAGCTTGGCGAATACCTCAGAGTCCAGCTTCTCTGCGGCGGGGATTCTCGATAGCCTGATTGTGGGTGTGTTCCCTATGACGTCCAGTATCGACTTGTCCTGAGCTACCAACCGACTACACTCCCGTGATCATCTGCGCTTGGAGCCCATGACCATGGCCATGACTGCTTTCTGGACGTGTAGTCTGTTTTCTGCTTGCTCGAAGTAGAGGGAGTACTTCGGGCTGTCTATGACCTCGTCAGTTGCTTCCTGGCCCCTGTCGGCGGGTCCGCAGTGCATGTACTTTCCTTTGTTCGTCAGGTCCATCATCTCCTGGGTGCACTTCCAGTCCTTGAACTGGTCCTGGTACTGCGACGCGCCTTCCTTGTTCACCGTGTTGCTGTAGGGCGGGACGAATTCCTTGGGGGACCAGGCTTTGGGGTAGACGAAGTCGGCCCCTTCGAAAGCCTCCTTCATGTCGTTCGAGACTTCAAAGCTCCCACCGTACCTGTCTGCGTTCTTCTCGCACGACTCGATCACTGAATCTTCCAGCTCGAATCCTTTCGGGTGGGCGAGGACGACGTCCATGCCGAATTGTGTCCCAATGAGGACGCAGCTCTGTGGAACCGCGAGGGGCTTAAGGCCCCCCGAGTAAGCGTACGAGACGACGAATTTCTTCTTCTTCGGCTTCGGCGAGACATCCACGATTGCCTTCATGTCGGCCAGCGCCTGGAACGGGTGGAAGATGTCGTCCTCCATGTTGAGGACAGGGATGTCGCTCCATTTCGCGAACTCCTCCATCACCCTGTGCCCCCGTCCTATCGTCCACTTCGCGGCGTCCCCGTATATCCTGATGGCGATCGAGTCGCCATATCGGGAAAGCACCCGACCCACGTCGGCGATAGCTTCGGTCTGGTAGGGGACCATATCCTCGGGGAGCGTCGGCGTGTACACGTCACTGGGGCTCAGGAAGTGGGCATGCCCCCCCAGCTGGTAGATGCCGGCCTCGAAGGAGTTCCTGGTCCTGAGGGACCTGTTGTAGAAGAGCATGAAGAGTGTCCGGCCAGGCAGAAAGGGCGTCGGCGTTCTCTTTCTGAACTTCACCCTCAGGTCCTCCGCGGCCTTGAGGATCTTCGCAATCTCCTCCTGTGTATGGTCGTTTGTGTCCAGGAAGTCCTTTCCCGACATTGAACCGACATACGGTGGTACTTTCATGATATGATTCCCCTCGAATGAGCGACTTATACGCGGTTCGAAAGATAGGGCCTCAAGGCGAATTCGTAAGCCCGTCGAAGGAGCAACGACCATGCTGGGCATGAAGTTTTTTAACTCTGAAGGCTTGCTATTGTGGTAGACCGTTCTAATGTCGTCTTTGGAGATCTTCTCCCCCACGGACCTGAATGATGCACTTCGGTTCATAGAACACGATGGCAGGAACGCGGCTGTCATAGCCAGCGGGACCGACCTTCTGCCGCGCATGAGAAGGAGGCAGATCTCCCCGTCAATCCTGGTTGACATTTCTTCCTTCACGGAAGATCTGAGGTACATACGTCAGTCTGACGGGACTATCCGCCTGGGAGCACTGACTACCGTTACGAACCTGCTCGAATCCCCCATGTTCTACGGGAACCTTTCGATAGTCAGAGAAGCCGCGATGCTCTTTGGCGCGCCGCAGGTGCGGAACGTCGCCACGGTTGGCGGTAACATATGCTCGGCGGCATCATCGGAAGACCTGATCCCTGTGTTCATGGCCCTGGATGCCAAGCTGAAGCTTGTCAGCGCAAGAGGTGAGCGGACTGTCCCACTGAAGGACTTCATCGTAGGGAAGAGGCAGACCGCCATGAAGCCGTCGGAGATACTCGCCGAGGTCAGCTTCAGTCCCCCCGAGGGGCACGGATGGACCGCCTACGAGAAGCTGGGGCGAAGAAACATGCTCATCCTGGCAATTGTCAACGAGGCCCTTTCTCTTACGCTGGAGGACGACGTCCGAACCATCCGCTCGGCGCGTGTCGCCCTGAACAGGGTCTCTGGGAAGATACCCGCACTTGCTGTAAAGACCAACGACTTCCTCAAGGGGAGGAGGGTCACAGACCAGACCATTGCCCAAGCCCAGAAGGTCTTGGCCTCGGAGCTGTCTCTCACCTCTGATTTCAGGGGGTCTGGAGAATACAGAGCAGAAGTGGCCCAGGTATACCTGAGGAGACTCATGGAGCGCTGCACCCGGCAGATTGGAGGGCATTCCTGAAGTGGCGAAGCGCGCAATCACGATCAACGTGAACGGTACCGAGCACCCGCTGCAGGTCGACGCCCCCGACAGGCTCATCGATGTGCTCAGGGATCAGCTGGACCTAAAATCCGTCAAGGAGGGGTGCAGCACGGGGGATTGCGGCATCTGCGC
>CAYPSJ010000025.1:0-6864 GCA_964413565.1 uncultured Nitrosopumilales archaeon
GGAACTCTACCTAAGGCTTGTTCTGTGGTTTCACGACTTCGCTGGTTGCATGGGAGGCACTTCATGTAGGCCGGCAGGGGCCCCGGAGATGTGAGCTTCAAAGCTCAAGTAAGAGGCTCATCTCATCGACAGACATGCCAAAGACAAGCAACTGGGAAGCCGTTCTCATTGGTGTTTTCAGTGTGGTGTTGGGCATCGTTGCCTTCGCGTTCAGTGGTTCAATATTCAACTTCTTCTTCGTACCAATTATCATCGCTGTCCTATGGGATTATAGCAACAAGTTGAACGAAATGCAGCGGAGACTGGCAGATGTCGAGTCGAAGTTAGCGAAGGGAACGGTCGACTCTTCAACCCCTTCCTAGTCTTCGCTCTTCAATCGCATTTTTCTGCTCCTCGGTATTCAAGAAAGAACAAACCAAAGTTCTCTAGGAATCGAAGCATATGTGACCATCTGGAGCCAGCTTCTGTCGTTCCAGAATTCAGCCGGTGTCGGCCACTACAATGACTCTTTGATTGGTTCAGGCCAGGGTTGTCCGTTACCATAGCCAGCCAACAGTTGACGAAAACTCATGGTACCGCTTGGGTGTCCAACCCCAGTTTCTCCAGCAACCTGAGGTACCTCCTGTCGGTGCGCACATCATCAAGGAACTCGTCACTCTTGATGTAAAAGAGGTCGAACTCCTTCTTCGAAAACGACTTCCCTAGCCACTCGAACCCTTCGTCAGCCTCCCCGAGATAGAAGTGGAGGTCTGCGATGAATCTGACCGCGGTGAATGTCTCGCCCAGGTGCTCCTCAAGCTCCGGGAGCGCCCTTCTGACCTTTTCTCTGTCTCCCCTGAGATACGCCACCATTGCGTCCCTGCCCCTGTCAGCGAAGGGGACCGCTTTCCCAATCATGCCGAGCCCGACCTCCATTTCCCTTTCCATTTCATCGAACATTCTCATCTTCCCGTAGAGCCAAGCAAGCTCGAAGCGACACCCCCCATCGTTCGGGTTGAGCTCTGCCGCCCTCTCTGCGAGCCTCAGCCCACTGCCATAGTCGCGCTTGGCCTCATACAGGAAGGTGTGGACCATGCACACGATCTGCGAGAAGGGATCCAGCTCTGCGGCTTTCTCGATATGCAAGAGGGCCTCGTCCCACCTCAGCTGGGCGATTAGGAGCTGTGAATACCACTGGTGGGCGCTCGCGTAACTCGGCTTCAGCTCGACGGCCCTCCTGAACTCCTCCTCAGCTCTGTGCAGGTCGTAGTTGCCGAAGAGGGCGACCGCCCTGCTCGCATGCGCTTCCGCCAGCCCAGGGTCGAGCTCCAGCGCCTTCGCCACCGCCGCCTTCGATTTCCTCCAGTTCTCGCCGACGTCGATCTCGAACTTGGTAGCGAGGACTTGGTGGCAGTCCCCGAGACCCACATACCCCAGTGCGAACTTCGGGTCCTTTCTGACCGCCCTTTCGAAGCAGTCCGCAGCCTTCTTGATGTCTTCCAGCCCTCTCATGTTCCAGTGGTACCTTCCCTGGAGGTATAGTGTGTAGGCGCCGGGGTCGCTGGTGGGTCTACTGCCTATCCTTTTGGTCGCAGAGGGGAGGACCTTGACCTTGAGCGCGCCAACTACCAGCCTCGCAATCTCGCTCTGGATCTCGAATATGTCCTTCATGTCCCTGTCGTAGGATTCGGCCCAGAGATGCCTGTCCTTCTGAGCATCAATCATCTGCACAGTGATTCTCACCCTGCCTTCCGCCTTCCTCACGCTCCCTTCTAGGACCGTGCCCGCGTTGAGCTCCCTGAACACGTCTTTGATCGACTTGGGAGCCCGCTTGTACTGCATCACAGACGTCCTAGAAATGACCTCAATTTCGGGGAGCTTGGAGAGGGTCGAGATCATCTCCTCCGTCAGCCCATCGGCGAAGTATTCGTCCCCGGGGTCCGGGCTCATGTTAGCGAAGGGAAGCACTGCGAGCCTCCGACTTGCGTCTGGCGGGGCGACCTCTTCAGCCCTCTTCTCTAGGAGCTCCAGCCTGTAGACTCCTATCGGGTATGACACGTTCTTCAGTTCACGCGCCCCTAGGTCCGAGAAGCGATAGGGGAGTTTGTTCCTGACCTGGTCAAATGCCTGCTGAGAAACGCACACCCCTCCGCTCTCCGCCAGTGACACAATCCGGGAAGCAATGTTGACCGTGTCGCCGTAGACATCCCCTCCTTCGTGGACCACGTCTCCGACATGAATTCCCACCCTGACCATTACCTTGTCTCTCTTCCCTTCGTTGAACTTCTGCAGGCCCCTCTCCAGGTCTACGGCGCACTTGATGGCGGCGAGGGCGCTCGGGAACTCGACAAGGAAAGCGTCCCCCATGGTCTTCACCTCCCTCCCTTCATGACGGGTGACGAGAGGCCGAACCAAGTCCTTGTGCTTCTTCAGAAGCTCTAGCGCCCGAGCTTCGTTTGCCTGCACCATGGCCGTGTAGCCAACTATGTCTGTGAACATGATAGCAGCGAGTCTTCGCCCGCCTTCAGCCAATTCTATTCGAGATGGTTGGGAAGTCGTCTAACGATAAAACCATTTGTCGCAATATGAACGGGAAAGGTTCACCCTTGGCGTCTCGTGAGACCAGAGATGGTTTCGCGCTTTACGCTGTTCCTATGACAATGGGTGTCCATTTCAGATGGGCTACGGGAATATCACCACTGATGGTTGGGCCCTTGAAAGACGGATTCGCAACATCGACCCACTTCCTATCGGGTTTGTAGAAGTACTGCATTCTCGAAGGTGTGAAAACTCCCGTCGTGATTTCGACCCTTGCTGTCCCGTCATTCATTCCTTCGACTTCCACATCATAGAATCGTGGGCTCTTGAGACCGACAGGTGTTGTCGTCGGGTTTGTATCTAGGAATTGCGTGTGAATAGCGACAGGTGTTCCGGAAGGTGTTGTATGCCCCGTAATGGCGACCCTAATTGCTTCCGAACGAGTTCGCCTCCGCCCAATGACATTCGTGCCGATATTTAGCGTTAAGTGGCGAGGGCCCTATCAACAAGCCGAGGCATCATGCGAACCGGAGCCCTCACGTGCTACGCGAAGAGCTCGATCCAAATCCCGTTGGGGTCCTTCACGTACGCCCACCTGCTCGAGGAGCCTTTGATTTCGAGGACAGCGCGGTGCCCCGCCTTTGCGAACTCGGACAGCGCTTTGTCTAGGTCATCCACCTTGAACGCGAGGTGGTCTAGGGCCTCGCCGGCCGCATACTTGGTCGCGTACTTATTCCCCTTGGGGTAGTGGTTGAGCTCCAAGTCCTGCCCCCCTTCCACGCTCTTGAGGCCGACCACGGTCCCGCCCGTGGCCTCGATCTTGTTTCTTCCCGTCTCTTTCATCCCCAGCAGGCCGGTGTAGAACTTCACCGACTCCTCCAGGTTCCTGACTCGTATCCCTGTGTAAAGGAAAGTCGCCTTCATGTCAGATTCATCTCGCTGATCCACGACTCTTGCTATAAGCGCTGTGGCAGCCACCTCACGCATGATCCGACCGCCACTCTAGCCTCGTCCCGAGTTTGCGTCCTACTACCAGATGAGCAAAGCCATTCTAGCGAGTAAGCGTAAATCAAACCGAGGTGAGTCGGAGCCCAACGAAGATTCCTTGACGCTCGCCACGAAACTGCTCGCTTTGGGCGTACTCGTCTCCGTCGTTGGAGGTCTCTTCATTTTGCTGATTGAGGATCTCGCCTTGAACGATGATTGCAACCCCTGTGGCTACTACTTCTCTTTGTGGGTATTCTATCCTCTGATTCTTGGCATTGCCCTGGTAGTAATCGGGCTCATCCTGCGCAGAAAGCAAGCCAAGTCCTGACAGCCCACTCGACCGCTATGAACAGCAGCCTCAGTCGCACCCGTCAGGTTAGGTAGAAAAGGAAAAGTTACGGGAGTCTGATACTTACTCCCGGCGTTGAGCGAAGACCAGTTCCGCGAATGGGTCAACCAGAGGTCCGGACTGCCTCTGGCCGTGAAGGGGCACACCTTCGTCCTCAAAGGGGGCAATATGATCATGGTGGACGGCGGGAAGTTCCTCTACGAAGACGCCCTTGAGTTGGTGAAACTCCTCAACTCGAAGAGCCCATTCGACCAAATTAACGCCAATCTGATGATCGCAGAGAGGAACGGGGCCCTGAGGGTCATCGTCCTGGCTCTCGTCGCCATAATCATCATCGTCGTCATCCTGTTGGCGCTACACTAGGGGCTACGGTTTGATTGTCACATAGAAGAGCTCTGTAACTCCAGCGGCAGGAACCTTGATTACTCCGAAATTCAGGTTACCTGAGGTATCAGTCCAGGCGTAGACGGCATTCCCGACACTCCCTGGTCCGTAGTCTGTCAGCATTTTGGCCACCACGCCCACAGTCTTGTTGGCCCCGATCGTGCTCAGTGACGCGCTCCCCACGTTTACCCACACCGTGGGATTGACCGAAGTGGCGTTCACAAGGGTGTAGCCTTCGGACGCGATCAGCGAGTCTATCTGACCGACCACGGCCCTCATGGTAAGCGTTGTAACGGCAGAGGAATTGGTTATGCCTAGACTCTCGAAGGCGGCGGTGGCATCGTTCCCCACCCCCACGATGCCGGTCGACGGATTGACGGCCGTCATGAACGGAAGCTGAGTCACCACCCCGGACGATCCGGGGTTGGTGTAGATGGCCACGAAGTAGGTGAGCTCCCCGCCGACGGAATACAAGAGGTACGACCCGAACCTGTAGTTGGGAAGGAGAGTCAGCTGCGTCCTGATCTGCTGGTTGGTTGTGAGCGCATTTTCGGCCGCTGTGGGGCCTATGATCAGAGCCGACGTGGATGGGTTCTGGTAGAGGTATATCTGGCCGAGCCTGTCTCCTCCATAGGCGACGTAGAGCGCCCCCAGATTCTTGCTAACCACCCCCTGGTACTGCACGAGCTGTAGGCCCACGAAGTATGTGCTGTTCCCCACCGCGAATGGGATGTACTGCACCGTGCTGTTCCCCGCCCGCTCGTAGAACTGCGTCCCAGCCCTGAACACGAAGGGGTCGCTGACGTGGTAGACGAAGTCATAGTCGAGCTGGCCCGGGACGCTGGGGGAACCCAGCAGCTGCTCCGGGTACCTGAGCTGCGGGACGAGCCAGGCCGGTGGTGCCTTCCAGCTTGAGTAATAGTTCTGATAGAACTGGGTGACGAAGTCGGAGGAGTTGGTCCCGAGGAGGTTCGAGACTGTGTACCCCTGCATTGAGCCGTCAGCGATGTTCACGAGGACGACTCCAAAGAACCTGAGGTAGGGGCTCGCGGCGAAGCCCGACTGAAGGGGATAGTCGATGTAGACCTGGACGGCGTAATAGAGGTTCTTGCCGTCAGATACTATGTACGCGGACGGGTCCATGGTAAGCCCCGAGATGAGGACGTCGCCCACCCTCGCGAAGATGTTCCTGTTCCAGAGCATGTTGATGGACTGCCCAGAGAATGCGAATCCGAGTTGCCCCTCCGCGAAGGTGAACCACATGGCCTTCTGCAGTCCGCCCAGAACATAGTCCGGAGTCCCAGCGTAAGAGACGTTCTGTATCTCCTCGTATCTCGGTACGTTCACGTATACACTCCCACTGAATCCTGCACCTTCGCCGTAATAGATGAGGGGCTCGGAGGATATGCCGAAGGCGCTCGTCGTGGGGATTACCGTTCCGTTGTGGGTGTTGATGACGAGGACCTTCGCCGCATGCGTGTAGATGAGGTGTTCGCTGATCCAATCGGTGGACGGGAATGCCGGGGTCGTGGGGGAGACCCAGTACTCTGTCCCGTTATAGAAGACGATCTCCGAGCTTGCGAGCTGCATCCAGTTGTAGGCGCCGATTTCCTTCGTGTTGATGACAGTTGCGGCCTGCTGGTCCCACTGCCTGACCAGGTTCAGCGTGGTCGTCGGGTTACTGGTGGGGAGGTTGGTGATGTTCTCCACATGGATGCCGTTGAGGCCCGCTGCCCATCTGGTGACAGTGATCTGCTTGTCTGTCTGCGGGTACCACTGGTAGGGGAGATAGTTGTTGTTCCAGTTGAAGTAGTAGAATGCGCCTATGCCCACCTGAACTAGGAGGATGATGGCGAGAACAACGGCGACCCCTTTGAGGAGGCCGAGCCTCGGGGTCTCTGCCCGCCTCCTGTACAGGTAGAAAACCCCCACTACGCAGAGCAGGAAAGCGCTCCAGACCATGCCGTAGATGTACGGGGTTGCTATGTTCATTAACCAATAGGGCGCTCCTATGATCACCTCGAGGAGAATCAGCGCGATCAGGGTGAGGAAGTTCCTGGCCGGGACGTCCCCCCGCCTGATGGCGATGTTCGCGAGCATGCGGAGGACCACCCTTATGGCGACCACGAGGAGGACCGCCGACAGTACGTAAGATATGACGGCGTACTGCACGCTGAGCGTGGGCATCAGGCTGACGAAGCCTGACCCTGTGGCCGACGTGAGAGGGAGGGCAAAGACACCCGGGACAGACCCCCAGCTCCCCAGGCCCATCGACATCATCATAATGGGGTTCATGATTGGGCCGAGGAAGAGAAAACCTCCGTAGGTTACGAAGAGAAGGAACCCAACGGCCCACTTGACTGTCTGCCAGAGTCCCCAGAGCCAGACGTTCATCTTCTCGCTGGGCCTGTTCTCTTCCGCCTCGTAGGGCCTGGTCAGCCGGTAAGCCACGGTTCCAAGCCTCCAGAGGTCGCTCCCCCCTGGCCGCGGATACACCAGCAGGAGAGCGAATAGGGCAGCGGCAACGAAGGTGTAGTCGTGATAGAAAGTTATCCCGAACCAATCGAGGCCCGCTTTCAGCGAGTACACATGCTCCGCGATTGCCCACTGGAGGAGGACCCAGGCCA
>CAYPSJ010000026.1:0-10979 GCA_964413565.1 uncultured Nitrosopumilales archaeon
GTGGGTGGCCATCCTCACTTAGATACGTTATCACGTCGTCCATGTCGCGTAATACTCATATACCCCATTTGGTTGTATACCACCAAGTGAAGTAATGTGTCTGCAACCGCTATTCCAGCAATGACGTCGTCCGGACAGCCCATCCTGATTCTTAAGGAAGGGTCGAACCAGAGCAGGGGCAGGGAAGCCCAGAGGAACAACATAGCCGCCGCGAAGCTGATCTCAGAGATCGTAAAGAGCTCAATCGGTCCGCGGGGCATGGACAAGATGCTCGTCGACTCGCTGGGTGACGTTACGATTACGAACGATGGTGCGACGATGCTCAAGGAGATAGACGTCCAGCACCCGGCCGCAAAGATGCTTGTCGAGGTGGCGAAGACCACGGACAACGAGGTGGGAGACGGCACTACGTCCGCCGTAGTTCTCGCGGGCGCTCTCCTGGAAAAGGCGGAGGAGTTGCTCGACAAGGACGTCCATCCGACCGTCATCGTCGACGGTTACTCGAAGGCAGCCAAGAAAGCCATGGAGGCGCTCGAGGATATCGCCGAGAAGGTCAGTCCCGAAAACAAGGATTGGCTGGTCAAGGTGGCTAGGACGAGCATGCAGACCAAGCTCGTGTTCAAGGAGGCGGAGCCACTCGCAGAAATGGTGGTAGATGCGACCCTGGCGGTCGCAGAGAAGGTCGACAGGGGCTTCAGGGTAGACATAGACAACGTCAAGGTAGAGAAGAAGCCGGGAGGCTCCCTGAAGGACACCAAACTGATTCAGGGAATAATCCTGGACAAGGAGGTCGTTCACTCCGGCATGCCCAAGGTGGTCGAGAAGGCGAAGATTGCACTTCTGAGCGCACCATTCGAGATCGAGAAGACGGAATTCGACGCCAAGCTCAACATCAACGACCCATCCATGATGAAAAAGTTCCTGGACGAGGAGACCAAGATGCTGAAGAGGATGGTCGACAAGATCGTCGAGGTGGGTGCCACGGTTGTCGTATGCCAGAAGGGGATCGATGACATTGCCCAGCACTACCTCGCCAAGGCTGGAATCCTCGCCGTGAGGAGGGCAAAAGAGTCCGACATGACCAAGCTCGCCAAGGCTACGGGCGCGAGAGTGGTGAACAACTTCGAAGACCTGTCTCCATCCGACCTGGGATATGCGGCAAACGTCGAGGAGAGGAAGGTAGAGGAGGACAAGTGGGTCTTCGTCGAGGGGTGCAAGAACCCGAAGGCCGTAACCATCCTCATCAGAGGAGGGACCCAGCGGATCGTCGATGAAGGCGAGAGGTCACTCCACGACGCCCTGATGGTGACCAAGGATGTCATAGAGAGGCCAGCGGTGGTCGCGGGCGGAGGGGCGGCCGAGGCAGAGGCGGCATCTCAGGTCCTGATGTGGGCTGACAAGCTCTCGGGAAGGGAGCAGTTGGCGGCCCAGAAGTTCGCCGAAGCGCTTGAGACGATACCCATCGCGCTTGCGCTGAACGCGGGCATGGACCCCATCGACGCTCAGGTGGAGTTCAGGGCCAAACACGCCACGGAGAACGGCAAGTGGTTCGGCATCGAGGCTGCTGACGGCAAGGTGAAGGACATGTATCAGCGCCAGGTGTTCGAGCCTCTCGCAGTGAAGGTCCAGATCATCAGGTCGGCGACGGAGGCGGCCTCGATGATACTGAGAATCGACGACGTAATCGCCGCCGGGAAGACAAAGGCGCCCGCGGGTCCGCCTGGAGGAGGCGCGGGTGGCATGGGCGGCGAGGGCGGCGGCGAATTCGACTAGCCAAATTCCCAAGCAACACGCCTGACCAAGGCTTATTAGCTGAAGGCGGCTCATCGCAAAAATCCGTTGAGTGATTCCGGGCAACTGGAGGGCGAGCGGCGGCTCGCTGCCATCATGTTCACCGACATGGTCGGCTTCACAGCACTAGCCCAGGAGAACGAAGAGATGGCCATGAGACTCCTGGACGAGCAACGGCAAATCGTACGTCCCATCATATTCAGGCACGGCGGGAGGGAAGTGAAGACCATTGGAGACGCCTTTCTGGTAGAATTCGCCAGTTCACTCGAAGCCGTAAACTGCGCGGGTGAGATTCAGGGCGCTCTGAAGGAAGCCACGGTTGGCGATTCGCGGACGAAAATAGCTCTTAGGATCGGAATTCACCTAGGGGACGTCATACACGTGGCGGGCGATGTCGCCGGCGATGCGGTCAACGTGGCGTCGCGCATCGAGCCACTGGCCCCTCCGGGAGGGATATGTGTGAGCGCCCAGGTGAGGGACAGCGTCCTCAACAAGACCAGGTACACGTTCAACTCTATCGGAACACCAAGGCTGAAGAATGTGATTGCCCCCGTCGAGGTGTATCAGATCTCGGGATTCGGGGCGCGTTTGGAAAGGGTAGCGCCGGCACCTCTTGTCCAGAAAGACAGGATTGCGGTTCTTCCGTTCACCAACATCTCCAGGGAGAGTGAAGATGACTACTTCGCAGACGGGCTGACTGAGGAGCTCATCTCCTCGGTTTCCAGGACGCATGGCCTCAGGGTCATTGCTAGGACATCTGTGATGAAGTACAAGGGTACTAGCAAGCCCGTCTCCGAGATTGGCAGGGAGCTCGGGGTGGGGAACATCCTAGAAGGGAGCGTAAGAAAGGCGGGGGACAGGGTTCGAATCAGCGTTCAGCTGATAGACCCGGCTGACGAGGAACCGAGATGGTCCCAGCAGTACGACAGACAGATCAGCGACATGTTCGCTATTCAGAGCGATATCGCCAACAGGGTGGCAGAGGCCCTTCGGCTGCAGATTCTTGGCAGCGCGGCGACGGCGACACACACGCGCAACCCCGAAGCCTACGTCGCACACTTGAGGGGGAGGCAGCTGTGGAACACCCGGACTGAAGCCGGCATCAAACGGGCCGTAGGGTTCTTCCAGAAAGCCCTTGAGGAGGATGACACTTTCGCCCGGGCGTACTCAGGTCTAGCGGACTGTTACTCTACCCTCGCCCTATTGGAGTTCATAGCGCCAAACGAGGCGTATCCGAAGGCGAAAGAAGCTGTAGGGAAGGCGCTTTCGCTTGATCCGATGCTCGCTGAGGCGCACACATCCCTCGGGCTGATCAGGTTCCAGTACGACTGGGACTGGAAGGGAGCCGAGGAGGAGTTCAACGAGGCCCTCAGAATCAACCCGAGCTACGCGCCCGCACACCACTTCTTCGCTGACTACCTGAAGGCCATGGGGAGATTCGACGAGGCCCTGATGGAAATAGGGAAGGCGCAGGAACTTGATCCCCTGAACCTAGCCATAAACACAGGCGTGGGGCACGTGCTCTATCTCTCGAAGCAGTATGACAGATCAATCGAGCAGTACAAGAGGGCCGTAGACCTGGACCCGAACTTCACGCTCACCCACATTTGGTTCGGGAGGCCGTACCTGGAGAAGGGGATGTACGCTGAGGCCATATCTGAGCTCGAGACTGCAGTCAAACTTTCGGGAGAGGGGACTCTGGCGCTTGCAATGCTCGGGCATGGGCTAGCGTCGGCGGGGAAGAAGGAGGACGCCCAGAGGATACTCGACCAGCTCGTGGATCGCTCGAAGACCCGTTATGTTCCGTCTTACTGGGTGGCCGTGGTCTACAACGGGTTCAAGGACAGGGAACAGGTCCTGAAGTGGCTCCAAAGAGCGTACGAGGAGCGGTCCAGCTGGCTCGTCTGGTGCAACGTCGAGCCGAGGTTCGACTGGCTCAGGGGCGACCCCGAGTTCTCATCTCTGATGAATGCGATGAAGTTCCCGTAAGAGCTTCAATCGTTATATACACACCAGAAACGTTTCGTGCTTTGATGCAGGCTGCGGAGACCCGCGCAACCGCGGAGAGGATACTCCAGGTCGCATCAAAGATGTTCGCCGAGAAGGGGTTCGCTAATGTCTCCGTGAGGGACATCTGCAGGGAGACCGGGACCACCCCTCCCGTGATTTACTACTACTTCGGGAACAAGAAGGGGCTCTTCGAGGCGGTAGCACGGAAGCAAATCTCCATGGGGGACTTCATCAGGAAGCTTTCCAGAGCGTCGGAGTCAAAGGACCCCCGGAAGGGGCTCGAGTCGTTCGTCTCGACATACCTTTCCTCGTTTCCTGAACACACGTTCAACGTCGGGCTCTACATGCGCGACTCCGCCACCCTCGACAAGCACAGTGCCCAAATGGTGTCGGAAGACCTAGAGAGGATAAGGGCGCTTGCAGCCGGGCTCGTTGACAGATCAATCCGAATGGGACTCTTTCGCAAAACAGAATCCAGCCTCGCTACAGACTGTCTTCTTGGGATGCTGAATCGGGTGATATTTCAGCACATACACTTCGCCAAGATATCGGATAGGGAAGCCTATGGGCGATTCGTGACAGACTTCTTCATGCGCGCGATGAAGTGACGGCCTAGAGCTGGTGGACCACGCGATCTGGGATGACCTCGATGGTCGCCCTTTCTTGCTTCCAGTAGCGCTCGCGAGCCGCCTTCCTACCCTCCGTAACGCCGGTATACCTTATCGCCAGGGTCTCGATGTCTTTCTTTCCGTCCCGCTCCCTCGCCATCCTTGCCCTGCCGAAGATGATGACATAGGTGTAGCCGTCGTCGACCAGGAAGCAAACCCTGTTGTCACGCTTGATGTTATGGTACTTCACCCTGTTCGTGGTGGTGTTGACAAGGATCTTTCCGCCCTCGAGCATGTACCAAATGGGGGTAACGTGAGGGGAACCGTCCTTCATCGTTGTAGCCAATTTGCCGAAGTACTTGCCCCTGAGGAATCTCTCGACCTTGGGGCCAAGTTTTGCCATTTAGAATGTCGGCGAGAGTGCGTCTACTTCAACTTCGCGGCATAATTTCTCAGCATCTTCCCGTACATGCTCCTCGGCGGGAAGCCGATGCTGCAGAGATATGTCGAGAACTTCACTCTCTTACGGGGGTCCTTGATCTTTCTCTCGATTTCTATGATCTCCTGGCCGACGACGGCGTAGCTCGTGGCGTAGCCCGGGAACATACCCTCGTGGGCGGGGAAGAGCTGGAAGTAGACGCTGCTCCTTGGTACCCCCGTGTACTCGTGCCCCCAGTCGACGAATTGGAGGAGCGTCCTCTTGCCCGTGTTGATCCAGACGTCTCCGACGACCCTGAGGAATCTGACGATTCTCCAGCGCCGTGTCATGAACTCCAACTCAAGGTTGACTTGTCTGAGCCCGCCATATTTCGCCATGAGCTTGACATAGGCCTTCTCCGTCGGCGTCAACCTCTTCTTCGTCTCGAGACCCTTTGAAACGTCGAGGAATTCCAGCTCCCTGTTGAAGGAGAGCCCCTCGGTTATTGGAGCGCTCGTGAGTGGTGCATTCATCACTTGGAGGATGGGGAGCTCCTCCACGAACTCCAGAGCGCTGTTGGAGTGATGGACGCAGTGGCCATACTCCTCGTGGACGAGGAGGTTGATGAGGGCAGCGACTGACCTGTCGGGGTCCCTTTTGGGGTCGGTGGTCTGGAAGAACACCTGGAAGGGTTTCTTGGTGTAGGTGTCGAAAAACTGGGCGGCCCCTGTCGGCATGGTTCCCGTGAGGTAGGACGGCGTTTCGATTACACGCGTGTCATACTTCGGGTTGATCCTGTTGACATCCTCGTTGACCAGCTTCTGGATGACTTTCCTAATCCCGATGGTGAGGGCGACCAGCTTCTTCGGGTCGAGGGCGTTCCTTTCTATGATCTTCGCCTCGACCTCTTCCGGAGTGGGTTTGCACCCGAACTGCTTCGCCAAGGTCTGGGTGATCCTTCTGAACTTCGGTAGCTCCTCATCGATCCACCTGATTGCTCTGGCCTCAAGCACCGCAGGTGTTTCGCCATAATCGAACCCGTTCTTGAGAGCCCGCGGATAGAATTTCTGCCTCCCGAGGTCGAAACCCTTCTTCTTGAAGATCCGCTCGACGTTAGGGAACTCACCCTTCCCCCAACCTTCAAGCTCAAAGAGCTTAACGTAGTCAGACACCTTCCGCTTCAAGGCGTCGCACGCTTCTTTCACATGCGGGCTCTTGCTTTCTCCCTTCACTGTGTCCAGGATGTCTAGGACACCGTCGAGCCTGTAAAGAGTCAGCGCCTTTACGGCGACAGGAATCTCCTTCTTCGAGTACCTCGCCTTGCAAGCGTCAACATCTTTCATGGCGTAACCCAGGAGAGAAAGCATGTGGGCATCATTGATGCCCTCCTTCGCCAGGTGGGCGAATATTGTCCCCACGATGTCATCCAAGACCGGCTGCGGCTCGTCGAACATGATGCTGGTCTCTATGGCATCGAGGACCTTCCTCTGGAGCCCCGACTTCGCCCTAGCCCTTAGGGTGTGGACCTTCTTGAGAGCGGCGTTGATGTTCGCCTCAGAAGCTATGAAGAGCTTGCCAGCGTATTCGTTGAACCCCATTAGGTATGCCCCGGATGGCATGATTTCCTTCACGAGACCCATGATCTGGTTATCGAGAGGATCAGAAAGCATGCGTGCCAAGCGTCTAATGTGGGCTATTTTTAGTTCACGGAGTCATATTCGGCAAATGGCGACGCTTCCGCGGCGGCGCCAACGAACAAGGACTAATTGGAAACTGTCACCCGCCGATGCGGCAAAGACGTCGGTATTCTGTGACTACGCGGCCACGTCAAGCGGCTTGAACTTCTCGACCGTCTCCGCCAGCTCTTTTCCAAGTCGCTTCTGCCACTCCGTGAACCCCTTGGGCGACTCGGGGTAGGAGAGGTTGATTTCAACCAGGGCTGCGCTCTTTGACACCGTATACCTCAGCCCCCTTGCGAGCGACAGCTGCCCGAGCACCCTGAACCACATTGCTGGGTTCATGAACCGCGCCTGGTTGAACTCAGGATGCTTCCTTTCAGTTATGGCGGTAACGTCCTCCTCTGAGAGGAAGTGCTTCATCCCATAGTTAATCTGCTCGTTGGTAACGGTCTGCAGGTAGCGCCTGAGGACCTCGAAACTAGCCATGGGATAGCCGTGGGTGTTCATGTATTCCACATCGTACTTCCAGAGGCTGGCCTCGCTTGTGTCCCCGGCCTCGAGGGCCTGGGCCACCACTTTCCCCAGGATGGTTCCCCCGTAGATCGACGGGCTGATCCCTCCGGCGTCTATGGGCCTGGGCATCCAGGCGGCGTCCCCCACCACTGCGAACCCATTGGCGACCATGCAGTCGTTGTGCCGCCTGACAGGGACCTGCCAGTTCCCCTTAGTGTTCCCGGAGTCTGCTTCGCCGGCGGGCTGAGAGTAGTTCTTGATCACCGGGTTCTCTGATAGGTACTTGTCAATCAGGCTCTGAAGGTTGTCGTTGAGGCCGAACCTCCTGTTCCTTCTCGCGAGGCCGGAGTGGGAAACCCCCAGGCCTATGTTGACCTTCTTCTTTCCCTTGGGGAAGACCCAACAATTGTGGACGTTGAATAGCGGGCTGAAGTCGCCCGCGGAATTGAGATCATAGACCGGACCAGAGTACTTGGTGCGTTCGAGTTTCCTGATATTGAGGTAGATTCGGCCTCCCCCGAGCACGAACCCCCGGTATTGAACGCGCCCTGCCTTCACCAGATTCTCCCCGAGGAAGCCTGCTTGGTGCCCCCAGACACCCGCAGACCAGGCATCCTTCTTCTCGTTTCTCTTGGTGCTGGCAACTATTCCGAGTCCTGCCAGAAGCAGCCACATGTCGACCAAGAGAGCTCGCGAAGTGGTAGTGAAGGTGCGCGCCTCTGAGCGGCCCTTCCGATGTTCGATCGAACCGTCACCTCTGTAATAACCTCGCAGGAACGCAATCTTCGCCTCCCTCGAGATTTCGTGAATCCAGGAGGGGAGCTTCTTGTTTCGGGCTCCCTTTCCGAAGCATTCCTCGAAGAGTGTGGCCAATAGGGAGTTCCCGAACTCCACGTTGACGCATGGTCTGGTCCGGCCCCTACGGAGAACACGCCAGTCGAAGCAGTTGTAGCCTAGACGCCTAGCGAGTTGGTGTATGTGCCTTATGACAGCGAGGTCCGTGTTTGAAATCACCATATGTTTCTTCTTTATGCAACCTTCGGAGACATAGAAACCGCAAAGTTCCATGAAGTCCTCGCCCAAGGGGATTTCGACTGGCAAACGGGCCATCTTAGGGTGCTTTGCGAGCGCCATCTTCCTGACATAGGAGCCGTCGGGGGCTCGACCGTTGAAGAACGACCGTCTTATCGTTACGTAGACGAATCCGTTCTCCACGATTCCCGTGACGTAGTGGAGGGTGTTGATGACCTCAAGCGGTCTAGATGGCTGTTGAGGCAGGGTCACGACCAGATAGTCGCCGCTCCTGTGTCCTCCTCTCGTGTTCAGCGTCAGCTGGTCAGCCCGCTTCCAAGTCTCGCCAATCCTTGGATTCCAGACCCTCACGAGATGTTCCGGGGTAAGCTTGATGGTCTGGTTGAGCATAGAGGGAGTCACGGCGACAAGCTCTCCTTCGAAGTTCCTAGCGCTTGTTGCTGACACAGGCATCCATCCAACCGAGGTGAGTATTTCATCACCCATCTTGACCTCCTGCACTGCCTTGAGACTGTTCCGACAAACTATTGGCGTGTCAGGGGCCACGCAGTATCCCGCTGGCGCCATGTATTGATCAAGGTGAATGATACAGTAATCGGGGTCAAAGAACACTTTGTCCTCCTTGGCAGGCTCGAAGTCGAGGATGTACCTACCTGTGCCAACGACATCGTCTGGGTCGATTTCCTTCTCAATCATGGAGGATATCGGCATGAACCTCCTCAGCGTCGAGGAGGAGCCCGTGGCGTCGATCGTGACCTTTGCTGTGTAGCTGAAGCTTGACCCGTCAGACCTTCTGCCGGTAACCCCCGTTATCCTTCCATCCTCCGAGAGGAGCCTTTCTGCGGTCGCTCCGAATGTGATCTCGGTTCCGTACTTCTTCGCGTCGTCGACCTGCCTCCTCGGAGCGAGCTTCCTGTTGAAGAGATACCCTTCCCCTTCAAAAAGCACCTTCGTCTTCCTATCAGGGGAGTAGACGTAGACTCCGCTGACGGGGTGCTCGAGCTCCGGGGAGCCGTACCTGATGCCTATGTGGTCCGCGAGATAGTCAAGGGACCTCTTGCTGGTGGCATCCCCGCAGGTCCAGCCGTTGTTCGTCTTCTTTCCAGGCTCGGTCTCCTTGTTTCTGTCGACGACAAGGACACACGCATTCCCCTTTGAATGATATCCGATGGATGCGGCGGTGATGAGGCCCGCCATCCCTCCGCCCGCTATGATCACGTCGTAGTCGGGCTCGGAACCCATGCTGGGCAAACTCTTCGCCGGTCCAGGTTATCCATGTATAACCCTTCTCGGAATACCGTCGGCGGAAATCCCTGGGTTTACCGATTTAGCGGGGATTCCAGAAAACAGGGCGGGGGCCATCCAAGAAGATGGACCCCAGACGCTTCTATTCGCTATGTTCGCATAGAAGTCTAATCGGCACCAAACGCAGCATGGTCTGTCCGTCCACGGGATACGGGGTGCCGAAGGGGAAAGCCCACAGGTAAGCCATGAGTAGCTTACTGGCGCGCCGGTGTTTTCTTTGCGTTATTAGGAGTGGACGACTGCTGTGCCTCGGTTTTCCCGAACGTTCCAATGAAGGCGAATGGGTTTCTTGATTTGGGGACCTCTGCCGCTGGCTCCTTCGCCGACTCCTTCTCCATCTTCTCCGCCTGGGCGGAGTGGTTCTCTGCCTGGGGGGCGGAATCAGCCTCCTCCTCGAGCCCCATTTCCTCCCTCTTGGCGGACTTGAACATGAACTGGGCCTTCTTCAGCTCGTTCAGTACACTTTCCATGGACTTCACCTTGTTGCTTTCTATCCTTCTCTTCTCAGAGAGGAGCCTCTGGAGTTCCGGCGTGCACTCCTGGATTATTGATACTATCACTTCCGACGGGAGGGCGTAGAGGGGTTTCGACGCCATCCCGCCATGCAAGTCAAAGACCACGACGACCCCCTCGGAGACGAGGTATGCTGCCCTGCAGGGGGTTGGCATCGCCTCCGGCTTTATTTGAATGACAGTATCGACCTCGGTTTGCATCGTCTTAATCACCTCAGAGAGCCCTTGAGCATAGCTCTTCTGCTTCTCGTAAATTTCCCCTAGCATCATATACTCCCCTTGGATTTCACGAAGGCTGTCGGAGAAGCTGACGTTCCCGCGTTCCCTTTCCTGCTGACCCTGGCTCTGCACTTCCTGGAATGAAGGCCATGGAGCACTATTCTTTTTTCTCTCTCTTTTACACAACTTTGAATGTGGAATCCAACCGATTGGGACAAAGAGGAAGTGGCTCAGATTGTTCGATTGGATTTCGATTGGAAGAAACTCTTCCTCGCAGAAACCTGCCAGTTCTGGTCTTCATTGGAACGTGAAATGGAAGCCCCTAAAGGGGAATATCAGCTGGTCTTGGTCGCTTTTGGAGTGAGCCCTGAACTCTCATCCATGTGAAACCGGCTGTTGGTTTCCCGCTGTTCATCACCGAGTATTTGCGTCAGAAAACAGGGGTAGGGGCCACCCAAGAAGATGGACCCCAGAACATTCTATTCGCTTGTGAAGACGGACTGGCCCGTGTTGTTCGGCACTTCCGGCAGGGACTCGGCCATGCGCTTTTCGGCTATGGCCGAAGCCTCCGCTAGGATCTTGTTGGCCTCTTCGCTATTCTCCGGCTGGTAGAACGAGGTGCCAGTTATCTGGCCGACGTCCACCATTATCGAGTTGAGCTGGGCCCCGATTTCTCCGAGCGCTCCCTGGGCATCGGGCATGGCCTCGCCCAGTGTGGCGCGGACGTTCTTGATCACCCCTATGGCCGGGGCGATGGTCGCGGCGAAGTCTCCGATGTCGGTGACCGTCTGCAGTCTGGTGGTGATCTGCTCGAGGGCGATCTTGGACTGCGTGACGATCTTCTCCATCTTGCGGACTTCGGCGAGCTCGTTGGAGTACGCCTTGCTGGATT
>CAYPSJ010000027.1:0-8516 GCA_964413565.1 uncultured Nitrosopumilales archaeon
GTAATACAGATACCCCGTTGCGCCCTTCAAGAGTTCAAAAGTCCAAGTGGAAGGGTTAGGAAACTGCCTCGTCACCTGGAAGCCAGAATACCCAGTAATGCATGGCTGATAGGACAGGTATGTTCTCGGTGGACAGCCAAATCCGCATGGCGGCGGTTGCGTGGAAACACCGACAAAGGAAAGGCTTGCGACTAGCAATGCTACACCTAGAATCACGGCGGAAAAGACCAGACTCTCCCGGTTCATTCTTTGGTAATCAATGTCTTGGTGTACGATATACGCCTACTTACCAGAACAGCCCAGCGATTCTAGAGCGTTGGACGGCCTCTACTTTACGACAGCGTCAGATTCTGACGGTCAAACGGGGGTATTCTCTTTTTACTCTTTGTCGATGAACTCTTCGGCCTTTGGAGGTTCAGGCGGCAGGCCTTTCCTCTTCCTGATCTCGGTGACCAATCCCGAGAGCATGTTCTGGGGCACGGCCTGCCATGTCTTGAAGTGAGTGTTCCAGACCGCAGCACCGGCAGTGGCGCCCCTCATCTTTTCGCTTAGGTCGAACGTCTCTGAGGCGGGGATTTCGCCTTCAACCACCGTTAACACCTCTTTCTGATCTATGCTTACGAGTTTACCTCTCTTTGCGCTGATTACTCCCGTCACCGCTCCAATGAGTTCGGAAGGCGCTTTCACCTCGATTCCGAGGACCGGCTCCAACAGGGTCGGGTTGGCAGATAGCATGGCCCCGAGTATTGCTCTCCTTGAAGCAGGCATCAATTGGGCGTAGGTCCTGTGGGCGGGGTCTTCGTGAGGGACATAGTTGGTCAGCGCAACCTTCACCCCCCTTGTGAACTCGTATGCAAGCGGACCGTTTTTCATTATGTCGTCGAAGCCTGCACGGATGGAGTCCATGGACTCCTGCAGGAACTGGACTCCTTTGGTCACCTCGGTCAGGATATCCCCGCGTTCGTCGATTGCCTGGAAGTTCCGAGCCTGATCCGGGTCCCAACCGTGGTCCCGCAGTGTCTTGATGACAGTCTTCTTCTCCACGTTCTCCCCGATGGTCCCATTGCGGATGAGCTCGACCACCTCGGGTTCAAGTGGCTCGACCTCGATGAAGATCTTGTTGTGCCTGTTGGGAGATCTAGCCATGATGGGGCCGGCACGAGAACGGATGGTCTCCCTGTAGTTGATGATCGGAGGGGATGTAATGATATCCAAGCCAGCCTGTTGTATCAGTGTGGTTGCGATCTCCAAATGAAGCACACCCATACCTGAAAGTAGAGTTTCTCCAGACTCCTGATTGATGGTAACTACCAGATTGGGGTCCTCTATGTTCAGCCTTCGCATCACTTCAACAAGCTTGGGAAGATCACGCGGGTGTTTCGCTTCCACGGCTATCGTGACAACGGGCTCGCTGACATAGTGAATCGACTCGAATGGAGCCACTCCTTTCTGGTTCGAGATGGTTTCTCCTGCCCTTATGTCAAGTCCCAGGAGCGCGGGGATGTTGCCAGCTGGGAGCGAGTCAACTATCTCTCTCTGAAAGCCCATGAAAATCTGAACAGATTGAATCTTCCCCTCCCTCTTCGAGTTGAGTAGGTAGACTGAATCCCCATCGGTGACACTCCCGGAGAAGAGCCTCCCCGTGGCTACGAGACCGGCTGCTGGGTCAACTACAACGTTGGTAACCATCATCACTGTAGGACCGTTCTCGTCGCATGCGACGAGAGCTTTTCCAACATCGCTCGACAGGTCGCCCTGCGGCCATATCTTGGGGATGCGGTAGGCCTGTGCCACGTGGGGGGGCGGGTGCTGCCTGACCACCATCCCCAGAAGCGCCTCGTGCAACGGTAGTTTCTCACCGAGTTGGGCGGCAGTCGAGCTGCTGTAGGCGTTGTAAATGTCCTTGAAGGACATTCCTTCAGTCCTGAGCATGTCCGCAGTGAAGCCCCACCGGTCCTTCGAAGAACCGAAAGCTACCTGATTGTCTGCGACCGAGACCTTCCACTTCTTGTACTCGGGTTCAGCGTACTGGTCGATGACATTGTTGAAGTCCTGGACGATTCTGAAGAGCCATTCCTGCATCTTCTCGGGTGTGAGGCGGAGCTCTTTGATCAAGCGGTCTATCTTGTTGATGTAGAGAACCGGGCGGACGCGCTCCTCCAGCGCTTGCCTGGTAACTGTCGTCGTCTGAACCATCACACCTTCTACCGCGTCTGCAACAACGATTGCACCGTCGACGGCTCTGAGAGACCGTGTTACACGTCCCGTAAAGTCGATATGTCCCGGCGTGTCGATGAGATTAATGACGTAGGGCTTGCCCTGTTCCTCGTAGTAGAGCGTAACGTTTGCAGCTTTGATGGTCATCTGGCGCTGCTGCTCGAGCTCCATGTAGTCGAGGGCCAACGCTTGCCCTGCCACAGAAGGAGATAGCATCCCAGACGCGGCCAGGAGGCTGTCTGAGGTAGTGGTCTTCCCATGGTCGACGTGCGCGATGATCCCAAGATTCCTAATCTGGTCCTTGTTGTGGACTATCTTCAGAGCTTCTGCGGTTGTCTTGAATTTCGGCACGGCGGCACCTTCTTGGTGCGCCCTTTACCGTTGGGTTAAGAAGCTTTTCGACAGGCAGGCTTGTTGCAATAAGAGGGATGAAGCCTAGGCGTAGGCCTCTTCGCCGTGCTGGCTCTCGTCGAGACCCAACTCTTCCTCCTCTTTCGTAACCCTCAGAGGAGTGATGAAGTTGATTATTTTCAGGATGAGCCACGTCCCGAAGAAGGAAAAGCCTGTGACAACTGCGATGGCGAAGACCTCGATTCCTAGGAATGTCGGGTTACCTGCGAGTGCCCCATTAACCCCGCTCACGGCCGAGGTGGCGAATACTCCGGTTGCAAAAACACCCCACATACTCCCCGCGCCGTGGCAAGCGAATACGTCGAGTGAGTCGTCGAAGATATTGCGGCTCGCCCTCCAGTTGGAGACGAAGTTCGAGGCGATGCCGGCGCCGAGCCCTATGATCATGGATGAGCTCGCGGTCACGTACCCCGCCGCAGGGGTGATTGCCACAAGCCCTGCCACCGCGCCAATCGATATCCCGACGGCCGAGGGCTTGCCCTTTCTGGACCAGTCGACGAGCATCCATGTCACTGCTGCGGCGGCAGCCGCCAGGTTTGTGTTAACAAGAGCCTGGACTGCGATGTCGTTAGCGGCCAGGGCGCTCCCACCGTTGAACCCGAACCATCCAAACCAGAGCATCGCAGCGCCGAGGATAACGAATGGGACGTTGTTGGGCCTAACCTCTTCGGATTTGCTGATTCCTACGCGCTTCCCCAGGACGATCGCAGCTGCAAGTGCTGAAACTCCAGCGGAGATGTGCACCACAAGACCGCCCGCGAAGTCCTCAACGCCCATCGCCCCCAGCCAAGCGCCCGGTCCCCAGACCCAGTGAGCGATTGGTGCATAGATGAAGGTCGCCCAGGCGACTGTGAAGATAAGGAGGGCCTTGAAGCGAATCCTCTCGGCGAAGGCGCCTATGATAAGCGCCGGTGTAATTGCAGCAAACTTCAGCTGGAAGGCGAAATATTCGAGCTCGGGGATGACCTGGTTGGGGAGCGGCGCGTAACCGACACCATTGAGCCCCACCTTTGAGAGGTCACCGACAATCCCGTTTACCGAATGCGAGAAGGCCTCGCTGTAACCCCAAAGCGCCCAGACGAGGCTGACTACGGCGAAGATGGTGAGGGTCTGGACTATAGTCGAGATGAGGTTCTTCCTGCGTACGAGACCTCCGTAGAAGAAGCCAACGGCCGGAGTCATCAACATGACCAGGGCGGTGGCAGCAAGCACCCAGGCCACGGCGCCGGAGTCTATCACGCTAAACCCCTATAGCCTCGCGCGTTTTGAAGTCGACTATTTAGCCGGATGGGTCAATTCTCGGTTCTTAGAATCAAGTCTCCGACGGCGATCAATTGCACTTGCGGAAGAATTGGAGATTATCTCTTAGGCCCTGCCAGTCTTCTCGGCGGTCAGCCTGATGGTGCCCGGGTGGAGTTCTTCCTTGATAATCGCGTAGCCGTACCCCTCAATTATCGCCTTGAGGAACTCGGCGGAGCACTGGGTCGTTTCTATGGCCTTTCCTGCTCCCACGACATCAACTTGGACCAGACCCGGTTTGGGCGTTGTGAGAGCGAAACGCTTGATCGGTATAATGAATCCGAAGTCCTTGGCTAGGGGCGCGAGGTCCTCTATGCTCTCGGCCGCCATCTTGAGGAGGCCCACCAGAGACGCACCGAGTTCCCGGAACCTCGCCTTGGTCGCAGAACTGTCCACCTTGTATAGCCGCTCGATGAGATCGTCTACGAAGTCGCTCGGAAGCGTGATTACGTCCACCTGCCTCAATATCGACAGGACCCTCCAGATCTTGTAGAACTCGTCCGGGTCCCCGCCTTCTCTGGAAATCTTGGTAATGGCTGACAGAGACTCGTTCGCAAACGCGAACAGTGTCATCTTCCTTCTGTCTGCTTCGGCTGCGAACTCTTCGAAGACCGCCTTGTCTATCGAGAGGTTTGTGCGGACCATAGCCCGTCCGGTCGGATGACGAGATTTAATCATTGATACGCACAGGTTAGGCACCCGTGTGAGGAATACCTATGCCGTCTTGGCGAGCAGGCGGATCTCCTTGCAGCAGTCCCGGACGCTCTGCTCCCCTACTCCTGCGGCCTCGGCCACCTCAGCCTGGGTGATGATCTCGCCCAGGTTGCAGCATGCGATGTAGAGGGCGGCTGCCGCAAGGGTCATGGGGTTCCTTCCCCCTACCCCCTTGGAGTTGATGCTGTGGATGATCTCCTGCGACTGTTTTAGCGCCTGCTCCGAGACGGGCCTCTTTAGCGTCAGGTGATAGACGTAGCAGTTTTCATTCAGCTCGGGGCGAGAGATGTGCATCCGTTCGATGAGCTTTACGTAGCATCTCCCCACCGCCCTGGGGTCCAAGTGGCTGGCGTAGGCGACGTCCTTGAGGGTCACTGCTTTCTGTGCCTCTCTGCACCCCACGTAAACAGCGGCTGCAGAGAGAATCTGGGGGGACAGGTCCTGGCCGAAATGCCTCGAGAAGGCGTTACCGCAGATCGCACAAGCGCGCCGGGTGACTTGTGCGCCGAGGTGGAGGTCAGTAGCCAATTTCTTTACGTAGTTCATTGCCTCTCTGAAGTCATCCTTCCCATGGGCCCCTAAACTCCCTTCGTGGAAGGCTGCAGCCTGTTTCATTCTAGTGCTTGACCACTGCCATGGGGTGGCTCGCGCCATTAAGCCAATCCGAACAACTGCACGCACTTGCACAGATGGGGGGGCCACGTGTTCGGAATAGGAACCTGCCTAGCATTGTAGGAACCCCCGCCATATTGCTCCATACGCCGTCCACAGGAGGGCACCCGCCCAGTGGCGTAGACAGAAACCTAACCTGTACGGGTTCTACCAAAAAAGCGAGGACTGCACTAGATAGGGTGAACCAATTGGTGACTGTCGAATGGCTACCACGCGGATAGACCCGGATAAACCGCTCTGGTACAGAAGATACAGGGGGGCGGCGTACCTCAGCACCTTTGCGGCTCTGGTCTGGACCGTAGTGATGGTCCTGCCCTTCGTTCCTTTCTCGTACCTGCCGCCCATAATCGTCGGCGGAGGCCCTGGAATCTGGCTGGTCCTGGGGTATGTGTTGTTCATAGTGGTTGGCATCGGTGGATTCGGCTGCCTCTCGGCCTTTCTCACTACCGTAGAGCTTGTTGAAAACCGCACCATCAATCCCCGCACCATGTGGCCGGCGCTAGTCCTTCTCTCAGTCGGTGTGGTGGGGAGTTGCCTGCTGCTTGCCGTGGCAGGGGCGGTCGGGGGGTATGCTTCCACCTATGGGACCTCGTCTGCCCAATCCATTCATGACATGCTTCTGCCATACGTCAACCCCATCATTGAGTTGACACTGATCGCTGTCGCAGGTGCCGCCCTAGCGGTCCTCTCGATGGTTCGCGCTAGGTGGCCCGCCCCTTGAGAGGCTCGCTGAATTCTGGGCTAGCCGTTCTCATATCAGTCTGCCTAATCCTTCCAGGGTTCGGGGTGGCCTTGGCCTCCGGGACAACGCAGTCGCAGCCTGTCTCGATCTATCCGAACTCATCATGGGCCATCGGAGTCGTGGTACCCGAGGGGGCGCAAATGGTTGGCGGTGGGGGTGTGCAGTGGGAGAGTATCAAGAACGTCACTGCTTCCCTTACCCTCCCTGATATCGAGTCTCCCGACGGAATCGTCTACGCGGTTCTGTCTGTGATGACGAGCGATGGGAGCGTCCTCCAGGCTGCGGCAGGTGCCCTGCCGAACAGGACCGGATGGCTTGTCTTCGCTTGGTCTGTCCAGGTGGCCAGTTCCCAGCCGACCTCTTACCAATGGGTGCTCAACGCGAGCGAACCGGAAATGAGCCCCCTGGCGAACGTTTCGATTTCGATATTCTTCACGTCCGGGCTTTGGAGCCTCAGAGTCGCCGATATGGGCACTGGCTCCTCGGTGGAGAGGTCGTTCCCTCCCGGTCCGGCCCCCACTCTCAGGGCAGGGGACCAGGAAGTGTTCGCTCTTGAGTCGTACACGAGGACCTTGGCCACGTTTCTAGGTATGGGGAGTCTGAGATTGAATTCCATCTTGCTGGACGGGGGTAAGGTCATGAGCGGCTGCTACCTCTACAGCGACTGGGACATGATCCACAACCCACTCTTCGTCGTTGGGAGCTCGGGCTCGGGCCCACCCTCCTTCATCAATGCGGGGGAAAGTTCGGCAGGTTCCTTCTTCTGGGACTACGCAGAAGTCTGGGGAGTGCAAGAAAGTCCCCTTGGCGGTTTGGCCGGGGCCCTGGCTGTGGTGTCAGTGGGAGGTGCTCTTACACTAGGGGGAGTGGGCTTCTGGCTGGCTAGGAAGAAATCTGATTTGAAGTCGGCCCCGGGACCGACTTCTTGAAGACATAGTTCTTGCCCGCGAGGGCTAAGACGACCACAGCTACCATGCACGCTATTGCAAGATAGAAGATGTAGTCGAAGGCTGTCGGGGTGGGGAAGGACATGGCACACTGGACTGGTAACGGACACAATTTGGGAGTGTTCGGCGGAATCTTAACTATTACGGCATAAGTGGTCATCAGCGTAGTCGCCAGAACTGGACCAATCGCTCCTCCCATGTTCCTGAGCATCGTATTGAGCCCCAGGCCCGTGGCCACGGTCTCGTCCGGGAGCGAGATGCTGATCATGTTCACGATGGGGATTATGATACCAACCGCCCCAATCATCGAAATGGCGGTGTCCACCACCACGTCCGTTGTCGTGGCCCTGTTGAAGACGAAAAGGATGAAGCCAGCTATCGCTATCAATCCGCCGAGAACCATTGCCGGCTTTGGACCTTTACTTTGAACGAGGCGCCCAAGGCCGGGCCCCCCGACGAGCATCAGCACCGTTGCGGGGGCGAGGCTGAGGCCGGCGGAGACAATGTCTAGCCCGAGACCGGTGGGGGCGGGAGGCGCTTGGATTTCGGCATAGTATATTACCGCAAAGAAGAGCATGAACATGCCCATGCCGGAGAGGATTCCAGTCAGGTTCGCAACCAGGACGTTTCTGATTCTTAGCAAGTGGAGGGGAATCAGCGGATTAGCTTTCCTGCTCTCGGCGACGAAGAACCCCACAGTCAACCCGATTCCGACGACTAGCGCCAGGAGGTTGTACAGCGAAGTCCATCCTTCGTAGGGGCCCTCGGTCAGGTAGAGCAACACGAGCGTGACGCCTGCCATCAGGAGGACCACTGTCTCGTAGTCGACCTTCAGGCGGGTGCCGGGGGTGCCAGTGGGGAGAAACATGGCTATCACGACGAAAAGCACGGCGCTTAGTATGAAGGCCGAGTGGAAAGCCCATTGCCAGCCAAGATCCTGCACCACATACGAACCGATGATGAGACCCAGCGAGGCCCCAATGGCGAATGTGGCACTGACGATCCCCTGGGCTGTGGCTATCCTCTCCTTCGGGAAGGTTTCAGCTATGATAGCAAGCGCCAGAGGGACGATGGCGAAACCTATCCCCTGAATCGCTCTAGCTGCGATTAGGAAGTAGATTGAGTTAGAGAAACCGGCGATGCCTACTCCAGCCATGTAGAAGGCCAGCGCTGCGAGAAACATGCGCTTCTTGCCGTAGCTGTCTCCGAGCTTCCCGAAGAGGGGCGAAACCGCGCTCCCGACAATCAGGAAAGCCGACGTGATCCAGGACATCGTGCTCGAGGATATTGGGTTCGCAGGGGTGGAGAAGTCAGACTGAATGGTAGGGATACCTGGGATCACCATCGTCTCGACGTAGTTCAGGAGAAGAGCGACGCCCACCATGGCCAGCAACGCCCTTAGCTGGTGGTTCATGGCCTTCGGCTGGCCTGTCACCGGCATGGAAGCAGCTGGGGTGGGTTGCAACTTTCGACGAGCACGACGGCGCGTCGTTATAAATCACGCTGACGAAGAA
>CAYPSJ010000028.1:0-11478 GCA_964413565.1 uncultured Nitrosopumilales archaeon
ACAGTTGGCTGGGCAGGAACAGACGTCCATGGGGACGTTGGCAGCGTGTGTGCCCTTTCCGTCCTTCCAGTACCGTGAGAACTTGCTGTACATCTCGTAGGAGCCGAAGTACAGCTCTTCTGTCTCGCCGTGCTCCGGACATGTCTTCGTCATCCAGACCTTGTTGTCGCGCTCGAACACGAGCGCCGGAAGAATCCGGTTGCAGTCAGGGCAGATTGACTGCGTCTGGCGGATGAAATTCCCCTTTGAAACTTCTTTCTTCAGTTCTAGACTAACGTCTGCAATTTGGGCCATCGGGAGTTCGCTGGGAACTCTCCCTTTCCGCAAATGGATATAAGGATTTTAACTTTACAGAGGGGGAAAGGTTAAGACTTAGGCCTCTGTTTGCCTGAGGCGAATTGAGGAGGGACCCCTTTGATACCTATGAGCTTGCCGGTGGGGAGGAGCACGAGGTAGAGCCCGCAGGACTTGCATCTGCGGTAGATGTTCACCCCGTCGTCTGTCTTCTGTTCTCCGATGTACTCGGTGGACTCGTGTTTGCAGGTGGGCATCGAGGGAGTCTCGGGAAAGACACAATTTACGCTTTTTCTGGAAGGAGCGGCTGGAGGGATGCGTCGTGAGTCTGAGCGAGAGGGCGTCGGCATCTTTGGAGGCGCTTGGACTTACGGGGAGCGAGGTAAAGGCGTACGTTGCCCTGCTGAGGGGCGGGTCGATGACCGCGAGTGACGTGAGCAGAGAAGCGAGGATACCCTACTCCAAGGTGTACGACGCGCTGGAGTCCCTGCACAGCCGCGGGTGGGTGGAGGAGCAGAAGGGGAGGCCCCTCGTGTACACGGCCAAGCCCCCGGATGCGGCCCTTGAGGAGCTCAAGGCGAGGCAGGAGACGGAGAGGAAAGAGAAGGAACAGGTTGCTCTCGACGAGCTCATGGGAATCTATGTGAGCAGGGGGGAGCAGGAGAAGCCCGACATCTGGATAATGAGGGGGACGAACGAGATACTCTCGAGAGTGAAGAACCTCCTGCTCAACTGCAGGGCAGAACTCTTGATAGCACTCCCGCCGCAGCTTGTTTCCCTTACCGACAGGATAGACCCGCTGATGGCGGCGCTGAAAGAGAAGGGGGTGAGGAGCCTGATACTCACGTCGCCTGAGATTCCCCCCGAGGCGGCTGCGCAGCTTGGGAGGTACGCAGAGATCAGGACAAGACAGACGATGTATGGCGGGGGACTGATCTCTGATTCCAGGGAGGTGGTGCTGCTCCTGGGTGGTGGCGAACAGGGGGGACTCCCGCTGGCCATATGGGCTTCTCACCACGGGCTGGCGAGCTTCGCGAAAGACTACTTCGAGTTCCTCTGGAACTCACCGGAGACGCTGAAGCGTTGAGCGCGGTGAAGGGGATTCGCGACGAGGGTGACGTGGTAGCCAGGCTCGGCTCAGAGGTCGGGCTGTCTCACGAAGACGCGACGCTGTACATTAAGCTGCTTCGAGAAGGCAACGTCCCCGTCGCCGAAAGGAGACGAGCCGAACGGCTCCTCGACAAGGGGATGGCGATCGTGTCTGGGGACGGGAAGCGGATCATCCCCGTCCATCCAAGGCTCGGGATCGCGAACAACTACAGGACATGGAGGGAGGCGATGGTGAGGGAGATCAACGAGAGGAGGATGAGGGTGGACAAGCTGATACTGGAGCTAATCCCGGTTTATGAGGCCGCAACGGAGAAAAAGACGGGAGAGGGGGGCGGATAATCGAAATTGGATCAGGCTGGGCACCAGCATGACATTGTATTCATCGGCATGGTTAATGTCAACCGCGACAACTACCTTCAGGGCGTCGTCGACGTCTGGAGGTGCCGAGGGTGCAAGAGGCTCTTCTGCGACGACAAGAGGTACGGGGAGCCCCTCAACGCGAGCGTCGGGTTCGAGACGATTCCCGACGACGAGGAGTGGGCGATACTCACCTGCACCACTGCCAAGGACGTCTACATGAACAGCCTCGGCGCGAAGCCGGGGAAGAAGATCACTCATGCCTGTAGGGGCGGGGAGGTTCACGAGTTCACTGTCGGGAGCGACTACTCCCTCTCCCCCAAGGTGGCCAATCCGATCCACCGGCTCTATCTGGTGAAGGACAACATCAACAAGAACATAGAAGCCGGATACTACAAGCTCACGATGAAGTAGATTTGGCCAGGTTCACAACGCTGGCAGCTGCTTTTGGTGCATCGGCAGCAGTCTGGACCATTGTCGGCACCTACTTCTCGGTCCTGCCTGCCCGGGCGTGTGGAGAGATTGTATGCGCCTCACTTGGCAACTCGGGGTGGGTCGTAGAATCGCTCGCGGTCGCGCTTCTCGTTGTTTCTGCCGTCTGTTTCGTCGGGCCGAAGACCCTGTTCTACCTCTCTTCGTTGTTTTCTGCGGTCCTCGCCGGCACAGTGTACGGGCTGACGGACTTCACGGCGATCGTTGCGATCACTTTGTTGCTCTATGCCGCTGTGCTCGTCCTTGGTGTGCTGGCGGCAAGAAGGGAGGCGTCTATGTCTGAGCAGGGCAACCCAATGAATCTCCCCGTGTTCGGTTAAAGCTCGAAGCCTGCCAGAGTTCTGTCCTCCAACGCCCGCCGAATCTGGTTTCGTATCCTTGCAAGATCGAGGTCGTGGTACTTCTCCTGTGGCGACTCCAGCAGCCTCGCCCCCCTTCCAAGGACGCTGAGAGCGACATCGTTCTCTCCCTTCTGGTGATGGACATAGGCGGCGCAGACTAGGATCAGCCCCTGCAGCAGGCGCTTCTCGTTACCCTGCTTCTGCCTCCAGAGCCCCTCGAGGACCTCGTGGCACTCCCAGTACCTTTCTGCATTGAAGAGCCGTTTAGCTTTCAATAGAATCTCATTGTCGGTCAAATATTCAGTAGCCCTGTTCAGATCTGTGACGAACTCCGCCTCGGCAATCGGCTTGGCGGCCGCCATGAAGGTCTCGAAGTCGACTACTGTTGGGCAGAAGATGTCGAGTTCAAGGGCGCCGTAGGACGTCCACTTGGGATTCCTCGCATCCACCCCAACCGACCTAGCGAGGGTCTTCATCGAAGAAAGGAAGGGGTCTTTGGGCCCCTCTCGGAGGAAGCGGACAAGCCAGCGCATATCTGGGGGCGCTCACTCGTGTGGAACGCTTTAATCTTGAGCCGATGCCGTTGCCATCGTGAGTGATGACCGGATTAGCCGTCTGAACCGTCAAGTGTGGAAGATCTTGAGTGGGAGAACTCACACCAGAACAGGAGCGGAATTGCGCAAGAACCAAGAATGATTTATAACCTCTGAGAGGCGCGCGCCATCCAGCGACGACCGATGGTGGAGCTTGACCTTACGTGCAACCTCGAAGGATTCAGGAGGTTTCTCATCAACAGCACCTGCAGGAGCTTCATCCCAGAGTCGTACCTGCGCGATCCTGAGGTGTTCCCCGAGAAGCAGGGAGACCAGGGTTCCATTTACGTAGAGGCCGTGGACAAGGTTGACCTGAAGAAAATAAGGGATGTCACTTTCATCAATGCGAGAGACGTCTTGGGCATAATCTACACGTCCAAGAGCGGCAACACAAAGCTGAAGTGGCGTGAGCTCAGAGGCAGGATAGGCAGGATGTCGGGAACGGCGTCGGCCAACTCACTGGTGAACCTGTCCATGGCGCGGATCCTTTCGCCGGAGGACGTCGAGGCGATAATGGCGAACCAGGGGGCTCAGGGGGAGCAGGCCGAAGGACAGCCGGCCGAAGAGCAGGCACAACCTCAGGCAGACGTTTCCCAAGACTGAGGGCGTTTTCTCACCGCAAACGGACTGCAAACTTGATGCGACTAGTTTATACCCGTGAGATTACCGCGCGAGGCCAATGGGCAGGGTCAAGGTCAGCAGGATCAGCGGAGTAACCGACCCCCTGACGGGAATGCCGGCGAAGCAGATCGAGCTCGTCGAGGTTCGAGACAGCAGAAGACCGGACATGTTCCCCGCCAGTGACGAGGGGAGGATGGTCCAGGGCATGGTGTCTCAACTCCAATCGATGGGGTTGATGCCACAGATTCGAGATCTGGGGTACTCGAAGGTCATCATGACACTGACAGAGTCGGAGTACGATATGCTCGGGATGAGGCTCGACGTGAACGAAATATACGAATTGGACATCAAGAACGGCTCTCTAACGCTGAAGAAAGTGACCGAAGGGACGTAATTACTGCCGTCATCCGCTCTTATGAGATATTGGTGCGGCCTCCGGGATTCGGACCCGGGCGAGTGGCCTACCCGGCGCGAGCCATTGGGAAGCCACTATCCTAACCACTGGATCAAGGCCGCACCACCAGCCCCGTCGCATGAAATTCTATAAACGCAGCCATTTCCCGGCACGAGGGCTTTGAGCGAGCGACTTCTCTCAAAACTGGCACCACGGCTGAGGCGCTTAGATGAAGGGGCATACCGGAGGGCCTACCTATCAGGGGCAATAATGAGAGAGACTAGCACCCACCAGCTTGTGGCAGACCTGATGGATTCGCTTGGTGTCAGTTACAAGGAAAACGTGAAGGTCCCCAGTCAGCGCAAGCTTATCGCCGATTTCAAGGTCAACGGAGCCTGGGTGTTTGTAGAGAGAGAGCTGGAAGACCAGGAGCGCAGGGTCCTTCTGGCCGGGAAGCGCAAGTGCGTCCTTATCCGGCGCGAGTCGCTGAGGAGCGACGGCTTTGACCACGGAATCAGGGTCATCGGGCTGGAAGGGTCCGGGGACAGGCAGACGATCTTTCTTGACGACCCCTCCTTCAGCTTCGACTACGCGCACATCCTCCCGAAGACTCAGAAGTGCTCGGTCATGCATGGGCACACTTCGAGCGTCCTGGTCGAGGTGGTTGGACGGCCGGTTGAGGGGATGGTGGTCGACTTTGGCGTTGCCAAGCAGATAGTTAGAGACGCGGTTAGAAGCCTTGACCACAAGTTGTTCATCAACGCGAAGTACGTGACCTCCATTGACGCGAAGAACGTGACATTGAATTTCGAAACGGTGCACGGGGAGTTCGCCATAAAGGCGCCGAGGGACACCACGGTGATGATGAAAGGTGAGGCGACAGTGGAAAACCTCGCGAGGGAGGTGCTGTCGAGGATTGCCCCCAAGATGCCCAAGAATGTGACCGCTGTCGGGGTTTACGTCTACGAAGGCCTAAACAAGGGGAGTCACATTCTGGCGAAGCTCCACCAAGAAGGTGTGGGGGACCGACGAAGGAAGCCATAGTGCTCCTTTCAGGAGGAATAGACAGCGCCACCGCACTCTTTCTGACCAAGAAGGCTCAGGGCGTGCGCGCCCTGACCTTTGAGTACATGGGAATCGCCCGGAGCGAGCTCACAGCTGCGAAGGGGATCGCTTCCCGGGCGGG
Organism: uncultured Nitrosopumilales archaeon; assembly: GCA_964413565.1. GTDB lineage: Archaea > Thermoproteota > Nitrososphaeria > Nitrososphaerales > Gagatemarchaeaceae > UBA183. The sequence continues at coordinate 5,389 of CAYPSJ010000028.1, forward strand.
CGTACTAGAACACAGGATTGTGAGGTTGCCAGACCTGAGGGAGGCGGCCGACATACCTGGGTTCAGACCCGCTGGACTGCCCCTGACGTACATCCCGCTCAGGAACAGCATATTCTACGCCTTCGCTGCTTCGTACGCAGAGGAGGCAGGCGCCGCCTATATCGTAGGTGGACACAACAGGGACGATACGAAGGTTTTCGCGGACGTCAGTCCCGAATTCTTTAGCGCTCTCCAGAGAGCCTTTTGGAGAGGATCGCGGGTCCTTCGCAGGAACAGGCTGGCAATTGCTCGGCCCCTGAAGCACCTGAACAAGCCGGCGGTGATCAGACTGGCAGCCTCCCTGGGAGTCCCTTTCGAACTGACGTGGAGCTGCCACCAAGACTTGGAGAAACATTGCTGGAGGTGCGATGGTTGCCTGACGCGTGAGAGGTGTTTCAGGGAGGCAGGCATAGTTGACCCCCTGGCGGGCTCGAAGTCGGAGAAAATTACTTAAGGGAAGGAAAATCGGTTTGACCCTCCTTGGGACGCACTGAAGACAGAACTTCCGATGCACTGGACATCATAGACGCGACTGCAGACGTCCAATCTGAGTCTTCCCGGATACCCGTTGACGCTGGAATAGCGAAGCTTCGCGTGCTAAGCAGGGCAGGGAACGTTTCGATGCCCGTGGAGCTCTCCGTTCAGACCTCCACCGGCATGCACAGGGGAGTTCACATGAGCAGGCTTGTGAAAGCTGCAAACAGTCGTAGGGCCGGGAGCATGGAACAGTGGCTGAGATGGATATGCAGAGAGGTCAACAGGACCCAGCCGGGTTCCAGTGTTACGGCGAGCTTCGAGCTCCCCTATGATGACCAATTCGTCAAGATTACCATGAGGGCAACCCAGAGAGGGGCGGTGAGCTACCAGTACGTCGTAGAAGGCTTGACTGCCTGCCCCTGCTCGAAGAAGATGATCGGGATCGGCCACATGCAGAGAGCACAACTCACCGTTGTTCTGAAGAGCGAAAAGGCCCTTGATTCCATGAGTGTGGTGGGCAGGATAGCCGAGTGTTTCTCTGCCTCACCGAAGGAGCACATGAAACGCCTCGAAGAGGCGAAGAAGATCCTTGAAGCCCAGGCCAACCCAAGGTTCGCAGAAGATCTTGTGAGGGAGTGCGTGAGCAGGTTCCCAAACGCCCTGTTCGTAGGCAGTAGGTGCTTTGAGTCGATACATGCGCACGATGCGATAGCGACCTGGTCAGCGAGGCCAGGGTGGATGCCGATACTCTAGGCGTCCGCTCAACTGATTTCGCGATAGATTACAGTCGCAACTCCCAAGGGTTATGTAAGCGACAATCTAATCTCGGGCATGTAAGAGTCATGATGGGCATCGTTATCCTCACGAGGAGACTCAAGAAAGGCAAGACCTATGAAGATTTTCGGAAGGCGTGGTATCACACGGTTGGTTATGGTGTTCCTGTTCGGCTCTACTCAGCGATTAACGCCTTCGACCAGCGAGAAATCATCGTGGTGGCACTCGGAGAGGTCAAGCCGGGGGAAGACCCAACGAAGCTGATCCAAATCGAGGTCACGGAGAGACTAGACCATCCCCTCGAGGCCATCATCGAACCTGAAATCGGACGGACTTTCGGAATTGTCGTCTCTGAGGACGACTTCTCCCCAACGGGGAAGATGGAATACAGGCCAGCCTCCATCAACGGTAAGGAAACCGACTTCGAGGAAATCGCACAAGGACTGGAAGTGGCTCGGGAGTTATTCACTCGGGCGGCGGCGGAACGAGAGTTGGCAAAGAAAAAGCGTACCAAAGGACCGCTGTGACAGTCTCCTGAGACGACATCTTTAGTCCTGCATTGCAACCGGCAGGTTGACAGGGCTTGGACGCCTACCCTGTCAGACTTAAATCGAGAACGCCTCAACGACGCGGTTGCTTGGCCGACCTTCTCATAGGGACGTCAGGCTGGTCCTACAACGAGTGGGCGGGGGTATTCTACCCCACGTCAAGCGTGAACAAGCTGTCGTTCTACTCGAAGCTCTACAAGACAGCAGAAGTAGACTCAACGTTCTACGCCTTCCCTTCAAAAGGGCTCGTGCTTGGGTGGGCGAGGTATACCCCTCCAGATTTCGTTTTCTCTGCGAAGCTTCCTCAGCTCCTGACCCATGAAAAGAAGCTGGAACTCTCGAAAGGGGTTGAAGCCGACCTGATCCGGTTTCTCGGTCTACTGAAGCCGCTGATGGCGACAGGTAAGCTCGGTCCCATCCTGATACAGCTCCCGCCGAGCTATTCATACCAGTCGGATTTTGACAAACTCAGGGCCTTCATATCGAGGACGCCCGAAGATGTCAGGTTCGCAGTGGAGTTCCGCCACCCCTCATGGCTGCGGGAGGACGTGTGGTCCTTCCTCAAGGCAAAGAACGTAGCGAACGTCATCGTCGACGAACCGCTCTTGCCACCAGAAACTGTCACGACTGCGGATTTCGCGTTCATCAGGTGGCACGGCCATGGGTCAAGGCCCTGGTACAACTACAGGTACAGCGACAAGGAACTTGACAGCTGGGTACCTAAGGTGAAGGATGTCACCGCGAGGGTCAAGAAGACATTCGGCTACTTCAACAACCACTTCAGAGGCTTCGCGGTCGAGAACTCGCTGAAGATGATGGAGAAGCTGGGCGTATCGAACGTTCAGCAGAAGGAAGCGGCTGCCAGGGCGACGAGGTTCATAGACAGCGGTGGGAAGGACGAGGGGGAGGGGAGCATCCTGGAATTCGTCGACAGGGGGCGCAGCTAGACGAAGGTCAAAATGTTGCTTGACAGCGGAGCGCCGAAGGTACCGCCGGAAGAACTCCGGAGGCTAGTTGAAGAAGCAGGAATGAAGGTCAGTCAGGGCAGAGCTGACTTCGGGGTGGTGGTCGGGGGAGACGGGAGGTTCGGCCGCTATGGGAGGACGGAGGACATCCCACTCCTGTTCGTCGGGATGAGGTCGAAGGGAGCAGCCGGCTCCAAGGCCCAGCTGGCCCGAGTCGAATACGACCATCTCCCCCGCGCCCTGAAGAGGATAGGGAGGGGCGACTACTCTATAGACGAGTACGGCCGGTTGGCAGTTCTCCTGAAAGGTAGGAGCATTGGCGAAGTGTTCACCGATGTTTACCTTCAAAGAGGAAGCGACAGCACGTGCATACGTTATAGGGTGAAGGTCAGCGGCCATGGGCTGGACATCGAGGAGGCCGCCATAGGGGACGGGGTGGTCATCTCGACGAGTGCGGGGTCAACGGGCTATTACTCGTACCCAGACAGGATCAGGGGAGACTACATCGACCCGGGAGGATTCGCCAGCATAGAGAAGAACGAAGTAGGAATTTGCCACATAACGCCCACCTACACGGAAAGAACTGGGACTGACTTGCACCCCCTGCGCTACACCGTACCGTGGGGTTCGAAGATTTCACTATCTCTGTTCAGAGAGGCAGACGCGCGGATTTACGGGACAACAGATGACCGCGCGGGAGTCAGAGCTTCTCTAGGCGATGTCATCGTGGTGCGCCCCGGAAGGAAGAAAACCAGAGTCATCTCGCTCTAGCATCGGGGGCTTCTAGTCGAGCTTGGGTTCGACGCCCGTCGCAATGTATTCGACACTCTCACCAATATAAGAGGCGTGATCCGCTATTCGCTCCAGATAGCGTAGGATGAGCGTGGCTGAGAGAGCGCATCTGATGTCCCCGCCCTTCTTCTCAATGGTCGTTCTGAGGTTCTTTCTGTAGCTTTCGTCGACCACATCGTCCATTTTCGGTAAGTTCCGCGCCATCTCCAGATTGCGCTTGCTGAAGGCCTCGACGCTCATTCGAATCATCTCTTGCGTCTTCTTGGCCGTGTCGACCACAAACTTCTTGTCGCAATTGCTCAGGTCGCCGAACATCTCCAAGACGCTTGTAATGTCAAGAGCGTATCTGCCATATCGGAAGAAACCGTAAGAGATTTCCATGCACGCTTTCAGGAACCTGAGGTCACTGGCGACCGGCTGATACCTTGCAATCATTTCCACCGACAAATCGCTTACCTGCCGGTGCAGGGCGTGTAACCTGTTGGACATCTGCCTCACTTCTGTGCCCTTTGAGCCAGTGCTGTAGGCGTCGATGGACGCAGAGACTGCCTGCTGGGAGAGCGTGGCCATGTCCAGGAGCAGGCTATTCAGCTGGTCCAATCCCATGTCCATTAGTCTAGGCATGAACTCACCCGAACTTCCCCGTGATGTATCTCTCGGTCAGCTCTTCTTTGGGGTTCTCGAAGAGCGTCGCGGTCTCATCGTACTCGATGAGCTTGCCGAGGTAGAAGAAGGCGGTGTAATCTGACACCCTCGAAGCTTGCTGCAAATTGTGTGTCACTATGATGATCGTGTAATCCCGCTTGAGCTGTGTTATTAGCTCCTCGATCTTCGCCGTGGCCGTGGGGTCAAGGGCAGAGCACGGCTCGTCCATCAGGAGCACCTCTGGTTCCACTGCAAGTGCCCTTGCTATGCAGAGCCTCTGCTGCTGCCCTCCTGACAGGCTAGCGCCAGAGTTGGAGAGTTTGTCCTTCACCTCGTCCCAAAGGTAAGCACCGCGCAGGCTGTGCTCGGCGGCATGGTCGAGCTTCTTCTTGTCTCTCTCCCCGTTCAGGGTAAGACCTGCGACCACGTTGTGAAAGATTGACATGGTAGGAAATGGGTTCGGCTTCTGGAAGACCATCCCAATCCTCCTACGTACGGCCACCGGGTCGGTGTTCCTGTCATAGATGTTCTCCCCGTCAAGGAGAGCCTCCCCCTCGACCGTCGCGCCCGGGGTAAGCTCGTGGAGGCGGTTCAGGCACCTTACGAAGGTCGTTTTCCCGCACCCTGACGGCCCCATGACGGCGGTGACCCTGTTGGGTGGAATCCTAAGGTCTATCCCTTTCAGCACCCACGTAGACCCGAAACCGGCCTTCAGACCCCTCGTCTCGAATTTCGGCTGGACCCCGCTCAGGGATGGCGGCAGAGACATTTCAGGAACTTTCCTTCTCGCTTCGAGGTCTTCTTGTGTCTCCAGACAAGCTCACCTAGATTTCAGCCCTGACCCCCGTTGACTTCCGTCCAATAAAGAACTTGACGGAGAGGTTCAATATCAGCATGAATGCCACGAGTACGAGGGCCGCACCCCATGCGACCGTAGTCCAGTTGGAGTAGCCGGCCGTGCCAAAGTTGTAGATTATGTAGGGAACGGACGCAGTTTGTTGGAAAAGTCCTGTTGGGGGGAAGTTGAGGTAGCCCGCGGTCACGACAAGGGGGGCGGTTTCACCCGTAGCGCGGGCAATTCCGAGGAGGATTCCGGTGGCCAAGCCTGACTTCCCGGTGCTGATGACCACCCTGAATATCGTCTTCCACCTCGGGATACCCAAGGCCATCGAGGCTTCACGCAATGTGATGGGCACTATCTTGAGGGACTCTTCCGTGGTTCTCGCTATGATTGGGAGCATTATGATTGCAAGGGCTATCGCCCCTGCGACCGCAGAGAATGTTCTTGTCGGTGCCACCACAAGGGCGTAGACGAATAGACCTATGACGATCGTAGGGAACTCGGCCAACACATCGTTCATGAAGCTTGAGAGAAAAGAAAGACGGGACTCGGGCCACTCCGAGAAGTATATTCCTGCTCCAACACCCAGGGGGACGGCAATGAGCGTCCCCATTCCGACCATCAATAACGACCCCTCAATCCCGTTCAAGATACCACCATAGCCTGCCAACGGAGAAGGAGGGTTCTTCGTGAAGAAGGTCCAGGAAATCGCGGGGAGGCCCTGCACTACGACGTCAGCTACTACCAAGAAAAGCGGGATGACGGCTATCGCCACGGAAAGCATGATCAACACCTTCATAATCCGATCGAAGGTCCGGCGCCAACTTTGACGTCGTCCCGTAATGATGGTAGATGTCAACTACCGATATCGCCTCATACCCTGAACCTCGTTGATCTGGTCATCCTCCACACCAGCACTCTTGCGAAGACGTTGATTACCAAGGCGAGCAGAAACAGGACGAGCCCCACTTCCACCAGGGCTGCCTCGGAGAGGGGGTCGAAGGTGTTC
>CAYPSJ010000029.1:0-4191 GCA_964413565.1 uncultured Nitrosopumilales archaeon
CGGATTCTCCGTCGACACCTCCGGGGACCTGAAGTCTGTCGGTGTGGACACGGGGAACGGTGAGTTCACCGAGTTCCCGAACGAGAGGATAGTATCGACCGCTGAAGGCTTTGTCGTCATTCCCTCATGGAAGGTAGAATGCGAATCCCTCGGAAAGGAGATGGAGGGTGTCAGGAGAAGGGCGAAAGCACTGCAGGAGCTGGCTCGTGAAGGGGAGGTCCCCAGGACTCTGTTCGACGACATGATGGGCAAGTTCCAGGAGGAGGCGGCGAAGATACAGGGGTCCTACAAGTCCCTCGCGGAGAGCATGGTAGTCCGCATTGGCGAACTTGAGGGGCAGAAGGAGACACTGGACAAGTTCCTCGTCGACGTGAAGGTTCAGTTCAGAGCCGGAGAAATCGACGAAGCGGCATTCAAGGTCGCTGCAGAGAGCTGCATGGCGATGCAGACGCGCAACTCCCAGGAGATGGGCGAGCTGAGCAAGATGCTCAAGGCGGCTACCGAGCCGCTCGCCTCCGAACCAGCGAAGCCCCAGTCGCAGCCCCAGCCTCAGCAGGTGGCCCCCATCCAGAAGGCTGCCCAGGCGACGGCACAATAGGGCCGCCGGCAGGCTCCAGTCGGAGTTGAAACTGCCATGGCGGGACCCGAGGGAGTGAACCCATGAGCAGGGGGGTATCGCTTCAGGAAGGCCAGCTCCTGGCTAGGAGCCTGAATGTGTCGAAGTCGACGCACTTGGTGGTCGCTTCCTTGGCCGCTGCCGTCGCAGCGAACGCAGCTGCAGCAATCCAACTGACTGGGTTCGCGGGGCAGATCGCCCTGCTCGCCCTAATCTTCGTTACCGTCGCCGCTGGAACCTCGGCTATATCTTCTGACATCTTTGCCAGGTCTGGCCAGACGATCGCGAACCTCCGATCCATAGGAGCGAGCAGCAGGAGCCTTTCCAACGCTGTTTTCTTCTCCGTAATCGGTTACGGTGTTGCGGGATCAGCGCTGGGCGGAGTCGTGGGCGCAGCGTTGGGCATGGCCCTCGGGGGCCAGGGAGGGGCCTTTTCCGCCCTGTTCGCTGTCTTTGGTGTGATTCTCGCTTCTTCCGCCGCCGCAGCCGCTGGTGTCTACGCAGGAGGGAGGAGGAATTGGAGCAGCTAGGGGTTCTTCAAAGGAACGATGCTTCGACCCAGGGTAAGTACTCGGTGGAGGTAAAGCACGTTTCAAAGTCGTACGGGGAGACCGAAATCTACACCGACCTACACTTTCAGCTCCTGAAGGGGACATTCGTGGCGCTGGTGGGGCCCATAGGGAGCGGCAAGACCACGATGCTCAACATGTTCGCGGGCCTCGAGAAGCCGACCTCGGGGACAATCCTTGTCATGGGAAAGGACATCACGAAGATGTCCGAGGATTCGTTGGGCGAGTTCAGGGCAGGCACAATCGGGCTCGTCCCCCAGGTCCAGACCCTAATCCCGGAATTGACTGTGCGAGAGAACGTGGAACTCCCCTTGCACTTCGCCAAGGTCGATGATGAAAGCCGCCAGAGGAAGGTGGACCATGTGCTCGAGAAGGTAGGAATCAGGGGCGAATCGAAGAGGGTCGCGTCAACTCTCAGTGTGGGTGAGAAGCAGATGGTCTCCTTTGCAAGGGCGATGGTGAACGACCCCCCGATACTGCTACTTGATGAGCCGACCGAGTCCCTCGACCCCCTCATTGCGGAGGTAATCCTGGGGCTGCTGAGAGGGGACAACCTGACACTAGGGAGGACTATCTTCGTGACCACTCACGACCGACGGGTGACTGAACTCGCGAGAAAGACCCTCAGAGTAAAGAAGAAGATACCCTAGGTTTGCACGCCTGAAAACGGCTAGTCGCTGCCCAGCAGTCCGCCGTACGTGTCTAAGGTGGCCACGACAGGGGCGGCCGACCCGAATCCTTTGACCTCGGACCCTGCGATTAGAAAGTCTGACATTGGAATCCCCGTGGTGAACCTCGCAACAATCCCGCCGTTGATGAAGAAGTCGACTTCATGGCCTGGTGTTACCACTTGTATGGCGAAGGTGTTGACGGCCGTGGGATTCCAAGAGACCTGGACCGAGTCCCGAATTCCATTCGATACCACCGCCACCTCCTGAACCCCTCCTGCGTCTTCGAATTCGAACGCATTCGTCCCCCCGGGAGTATTCTCAAGGACCATGGGCCAGAAGGTATGATAGACGTCCGCTGCGACGTTGTTTGCCGCAGCCTTCCACTCGACCATCGCGCCGGCAACAGTCGCGTTGAACGGGTACGAGGCAAGAGAAGACTCTACACCGCTGGCGTTGCCGATCTCCATCAGCCTCAGATAATTAAGCCCGTCCGGCCTTTCAACGACCGCGCCGAGCGCAGTGCCGGTGACCCTGAGGAGAATCAGAGGAGGGAGTGAATTCAGGGCGGCTTTCAGATTCTGCATGCTAGATGTTATGTTCTGGAGCTGAGACGCTATCGATGCCAGGGCAACCGAGTTACTAGTCCCCATGTTCATGATGTCGGAGCTGAGGTTGGAAAGCTGAGACTGATACTGCTGTAGCGCCGCCTGTATTGTCGCGATCTGTTCCGCATCCCTTGCCTCCGACGAGTTGGTCAGGAGAAGGGAGCTTTGGAACGACGTCATGTTGGAAGACAGAGAGCTTCGTAGCACCACGATGTCAGACTGGAGGGCGGTGACGCCAGAGGTAAGTGTTGCAACTTCCCCCTGAAGAGTTGATACCTCCGTCTCAAGTTGCGAGTTCTTTTCGTCGAGCCGATTCGCTATATTGTAGGTGTAGAAAGCTAAGCTCCCCAAAAGCAAGAATACGACCAGGAGCCCAATCAGCTGCAATCTGGGCCGGCCCATGACAGCTAGGTTTCTGAGGTATCCTAAAAACCAGGGCTCGATTATCATTCTTGGCGGAGTTTCCCCCTTCCATGGAGGCACCCATCGTATCTACCTCGATATCGACGTTGATGTCTCTGGCGTTATCTGCCCCATTTGGGGTACCATCACATCATCGTCGTCAACAGCGATCGTGTCCGTCATAGGTCTGGCTTATTATACTCATCATCTAACGGAGTCGTACTGCACCCATAACCTTATCAGAGAGAGCCGAGCCATTCCCCAGTAGATGACACGGGCCGTTATTAGGGCGAAAAGGGTTGGAGGTTCGATCATGGTGAGGCTCCCGAAGGAAGTGGTCGAGCAGGAGGACATCCACGAAGGCGAAATGGTGGAGGTCGATGTGAAGAAAGCGCGCAAGAGCGGCTTTGGACTGTTTCCGGGCATAGGGCCAATGACCAGGGAAGACGAGCTTGACACCCACTTCTAGCGTCGTCATAGACTCGTGGGCATGGATAGAGCTCTTCAATGGGTCGGAGGATGCACGAACCATCGAAACAGAGATGTCCTCGGCGACGGAGGTACTGACCTCTGCCGTCTCGCTTGCCGAGGTGGTGTCCGTGACCACGCGGAGGAAGCGCCCTGCCGAGAAGGCGGTCGAGGTGATTATGAGCAACTCGAGGATAGCCATTCCGTCTACCGATGACGCAATCAAAGCAGGGTTGCTCCACGCAGAGCAGAAGTTAGAAAGGCGAAACTTCAGCCTTGCAGACGCCTTCGTCCTGCAGCTGGCCCGGAAGGTTGGCGGCAAGATACTTACGCGCGACCCCGACTTCAAGGGGACTAAGGAAGCTGAAACGGTCTAGAAGTCCCGGCCTCGACTGACGAGTTCGGATACCTAGGCCCCGCCGTCGGCCCAATCCCTCAGAACCTCTTCAATCAGGTTGCTTCGGTTGGACCTAAGCCTTCCCCGCCCGAGCTCCTTCGCCTGGACGGCCCTCAGACGGTTGTCAATACTTCGGAGGACATCCCCGTCTATGGTGATGGATATCGCTACCTTCTTCGCCATTTGTTCTCAATCATATGATAATGTGATTAAGAATAGTAGCCGAAAAGGGGTGGTGTCACTAGTCAACAAATGGCAACCTAGGGCAGGGTCTTGTTCGGGGCTTTGGCGAACGCCCTGCAGATGCGAGCTTCCTTGAGACAGTGTCCCTGCAAGGACACACACTGCCCTTGCAAAACATGGCTGCCACGGAATGGTGCTACTTTGGTCTGGGGGGGCACTTTATGACCCTCAAGGGTGCACTTGCGATTTTGGCGAAATTTCGATTCGGTTCTTCTCTAGG
>CAYPSJ010000030.1:0-16717 GCA_964413565.1 uncultured Nitrosopumilales archaeon
CACATGAGCTCCAGGGCACATTCGATGACTGGGACAGCCACATCTCAGTTACCAACATGTCAGTTGATGTGAGCTACAGTGCCAAGGGAAATGCGACAACGCTGGTTGTCAGTACCTCTACTGATGTCAACGCGACTGTCACAGGGGTGTTCCAGGTAGTCAACGGGACGGTGAGGGCCAACCTGGGCTGGCGTGCGTTCATACTCAGGGGCGCGCTCAGTCTCCCCCTGGGTGGGCACACAGTCGAAGTCAACCTCGCAGGTGACGCCATGGAAGACTCCTTAGGTTCGCATGTGGCAGGGAGTGCGTGGCTCGCGAGTGCGTTCGGAGGTGGGAGCTTCTGGAACAGGCCCACCCTGAACTTCTCTCAGCTAGACACGCCTCTCGACACGTGGACAAGGAACTACAACGCCGCGACCAACACCACCACCTTCTCCAAGACAATCTCGGGGCAGAACACATGCTCCATACAGGCTGACTTCAACGGCCAGAAGTACTCACTATCCGAGATCTCTGACCCCTCCGGTGTCGTCAACGTGCAGGGCTATGCTGACGCCTCAGGGGACACCCTTGTGCTGGCCCCGGCGCCTGCTTCCGCCTCAATCTCGAGCAGTGTGGTCGTTCTCGCGGTCGTGGTCGCGCTGCTTGCGATAGCCGGCGGATACCTAGCCATCCGGGCATGGGCCAAATCGAAGACTGCTGTCACATCACCAACGACGATGCCCGTCTGAAGGAGAGCATGCACGGACTCTCCCTCTCTGCTTTATCCTGACCGATGAACATGCGTCTCTTTCTCGGCCGAGTTCCGACATGATGCGTTGTTGCTGGCATCTAATGATGCTCTGTCGATGATTTGGTTCAAGTTATTTGGGACCGGTCTCGGTTTGAAGGGTCAATTTCAGTGTGCTAATGGTCAGACGAGCTGATGTCGGCGTGTGTCGGCCTGCTCGAGACTGTTCGTCTGGTGTCAGACTTCTGGAAGAAGAACGCGGGCAGAAGCCCTGTTTACCACGGATTTCTTCGACAGACCCAACCAGTCTCTAGACGGTTATACCAAGCCATCCTCTGATCAGCCCCCCGAGGATAAGCAGTGAAGCGGTGGCGATCAGCATCGTGCCTGCGAGCTCTCCGAAGTCCCGTAGGAAGTTGGCGCCAGAGATTATCGAGTTATAGTAGCTGACGAATAGGAGAATCATGATCGCTGATGCCAGGGAGCAAGCCATGGCGATCACCGCTTCCGAAGTCAGGAAATAGGGGGCCGCCAACAGAGCGGCGCTGCAGAAGTAGGACACGCCGGTGGTGGCTGCGGATACCTTGGCTGACCCTTGGAATCCCTGCTTAGCCTGAGCGAATGCGGCCGAAGCCATCGATATCGACGCCGCGGCGCCGGCGACGATTCCCGCAATCGCGGTCAACTTGGTGGAGTCGTATATTCCGAGCGACCCGGCATGGATTCCCGATATCTCCACAATCGCATCTGCGAGCCCAAGGACTACGAACGACATGTATCTGATAATTGTCCCTTCTGTCTGCTCCGCAAGCCTCGCTTCGTGCTCCACTTCGTCCTTCAACATACGCTCGAATGATGCCTTGTCGCCTTCAGGGATGAGCCGTTCGACAGACCTGTACTTCTCCAGGGTCGCCTTCTCGTGCCTCTGCAGAAACTTGATGGCAAATGTCGCCCCAAAAACCGCTTCGATGAACCTGATCCCGTAGTTTCTTAACCGGCTGACTTTCGGTCCCGTCGTATGTGGGGAGAACTTTTTCCAAAATTCATAGTGAGAGTGTTCAGTATGAGACAGCTCTTCGAAGATTGTGGCTAGCTTCTTAGGGTGTTCGCGTTTCAGCTTCCGATGGAAGACAGCCAGGTCATGGAAGACGACATAATCGGAATACTCGCATTCCGATGCGGACTCGGCGACCTCCCCAAGGGTGACGGCCTTCCGGTGGGGCATCCTGTCACGGCTCCTTGACCTCTCCGGCTGGGGCGCTGAACTTCGATGATTTGCCAAAGACGTAGTTCTTTGTGGCCAAGCTGATGAGGAAGGCTATGGCTGCGAGAGCGATGCCGAGGCCGAAGATGAGGTTGAAAGCAGTAGTGCTGGGAAGTGCGACCACCACCTCATGCCCCTGGGTCGCGTAGGTGACGGAATCCGTGTAGGTCGTCATCAGCGTGGTGGCGACCACGGGTCCGAGGGCTCCGCCGATGTTTCGGAGCATCGTGTTCATTCCGAGTCCGACGGCAGTGGTCTCTCTCGGTAGGGAAATCGCGATCATGTTCACTATGGGGACAATCAGAAACTCGATTCCGGTCAGAGCGACGGCGCTGTCTATCGCGACGAAGTAGGCGGTGGTTCTGGCGAGAATCAGCATTGCCAGCCCCACGGCCGAGAGGGCCGCCCCCAGAACCAAGGCAGGCCGAGGACCAGACTTCCGGATGAACTTACCGATGACCGCACCCCCGACGAGCATGCCTAGAGCAGACGGCGCCAGAGTCCATCCGGAATCGGCAATTCCCAAGCCCAGTCCGAAGCCTGAAGGCAGCTGGGTATAGTAGACGACTGCGAAGAAGAGTAGGAATAGCGCAATCCCTGACAGGATTCCCATGAGGTTCGCGACCAGTACGTTCCTCACCCTTAGCAAGCCGAGTTGAATCAGTGGGCTGGACTTCCTACTCTCGTAGAGGAAGAACAACGACGTCAGCAGAATTCCGGATAACAGGAACGCGAGCTCCTCCTGTCCCAACCAGCCGAGAGATGGGCCTTCGGTGATGTAGACCAGTAGCAGGCTGATTCCCGACATCAGCGTGCCTGCCCCCACGTAGTCTACTGACTTCGAGCTGCCTGAAGGCGAGTCCCTCTGCAGCAATTTGGTGGAGGCAGCAAAGAGCGTTGCGCTGGCGGCGAGCGCCGTATAGAAGGCGTACTGCCAGCCGAGGCTCTGGACCACGTACGAGCCGAAAATCAGCCCTGCAGCAGCGCCAATTGCGAACGTCCCACTGATGACACCCTGGGCAGTGGCAATCTTGTCCCTCGGAAAGACCTGAGTGATAATCGCCAGACCCAGGGGTAAGATTGCTATTCCGACCCCCTGCAACGCTCTCGCGAAAATCAGGAAGTAGATTGTTGGGGAGAAGCCTGCCATCGCGACCCCTACCATGTAGAAGCTGAGAGAGACGAGGAACATCCTCTTCCTGCCGTAGACGTCCCCCAACTTCCCGAAGAGGGGCGCGACCGCACTGCCGACTATCAGATAGGCGGAGGTGATCCACGAAGCCACATTCGCGGTCGTGCCGAAATCGCTCTGAATCTTCGGGACCCCTGGAATGACCATGGTCTCGACGTAGTTGACGAGAAGCGCGACTCCCGTCAGGACCAGGAGTGTTCTCGTCGCACGAGTCGTCGGAAGAGGTGAGGCCATCATGGTCCAGCCCCCTGGAGTCTCTCGAAGTTCATGACCCGGTTCGTCTTTTGCAGGAGGCGAAAGAGGCCAGTCTCTGTCACGCCTCTGATGATGCGCTCTTCCCCAATCCTTGGCGACTTGGCGATGGACAATATCCCACCGGTCTTCAAGACGTCGTGCATCTCGGGGAGGAGCGTCTCGGCTCGGCCCCACAGATTATGAATGACGCCATAGAGGAATGCTACATTGAAGCTGCCGTCCGGTAGCCCTGTATGGAGGGCGTCAGCCAGCACCACGTCGACGTTATAGATCCCCCGTAGCAGGATTCTGCGCTTCACGTGGTCGACGGCGACGGGATTGTTATCCAGTGCCCATAGGTGCCCGCTTTCTCCCACGAGCTCAGCGGCAGGAATCGTGAAGAACCCTGATCCGCAACCGACTTCGAGGACATACTGGCCGGCGGTGATTCCGCTTTGCGCGAGCCACTCGTGTGGCTTGATGAAATGCCCAAAGAGCGTGTCATGAACAAACCTGATGGCCTCGAAGTGCGCCTTCTCGTAGAGTGTCATTTTTCCACGGGAACGGGGGAGGTCCGGACCCAGATTAGCCAGCCTCTGAGTCAAGCTTTAAAATTCAACAACGTTGTTCAATCTCGATGGCGCCTCAATGAGTGTCTCGGAGTTGCTCTTCGAGCTTGCGAGCGATGAGAGAATGGCTATACTCACGGAAATGGAATCGCAGCCTCTGAGGCAGTCCGACGTCGCCCGTAAGCTCTCCCTGACCGTTCAGGAAGCATCCAGGCAATTGGAGCGTCTCACAGAAGCGAAACTTGTCTCGAAGGATTCGGAATCTAGGTACGGGATCACCTCCTTTGGGAGAATCGTGCTTGCCATCCTGCCTTCGTTCAGGTTCGTCCAAGAGCAGAGGGACTTCCTGCTTGTGCACGATGTGTCGTCGCTACCAGCGTCATTCATCCACAGGCTCGGCGAGCTGTCGAGTCACAGAAGCATCAGCAAACTTGACGAAACAATGGCCCACCTCGAGGAGGTCGTAAAGGGTGCCGAGAAGTATGTGTGGATCATGGCGGACCAGAATGTGCGTCAAGCTTACCCACACGAGCACCCCGCGGGGGTCCCGTTCCGGCTCATATTGCCGAAGAGCGTCGACTCCGAGACTGTTCAGACCCTAAGAACCAGGATAGGTGGGACTCTGCAGATTGCGAGGGTGGCCAAGGTGAATCTAACCATGGCAATGAATGAGAAGACGGCCGCAGTCTACTTTCAGAATCGCGACGGACAAATGGATTTCATGCGTGGGTTCGCCAGCGAGGAATCGACCTTCCACAGATGGTGTGAAGACCTCTTCGGTTTCTTCTGGAACCAGGCATACGCGGGCGCTGTCAGCTCTGTTCCCTGACCTGACCTTGTGCCCCATGCGTTGGTGGGATTCAACGTCGGTGTTGAGTCCTCCCCATGGCACTTGAGGAGAGGCAAACAGCACGCCCTTTCCAAATATCGGTAGGAGGTGGAAGAAGAACATGAAAAGCGACAGGGAAGCAAGAGGACTAGCGAGAAAGACGTTCAAGGAAGCCAGGACCGCCGCCCGGACGAAGTACAAGGCGGCAATCGAAGAGGCCAAGAAAGCACTCCGGGCGGAGGTTTCGGCGGCAAAAAAGGCTCACGGCGAGGCATTGGCCCTCGCTAGGAAAAAGTGACAAAGTAGAGACGGCACTCAGTGCCCAGACCGCTCGCACGGGCGCCGTCTCTTCCCCTGTGCATGTCTCGGCTGCCGTCGAACGTCAGGATTAATGGAAGGTTCGCAATCAGAGTTGCAAACACAAACTATAGGACCATTCGTTCTGACTTCGATTTATTGGTCGAAAGCGTGTTGGAGCTCGGGCGCGAATTGAGTAGATGAAAGGCGAAGCCGTGTGATGATTGGCCGTTTTGGTACCTGCTCATAGTGTCGAATTTGATATGAGGAGGCAGGCAGCTTCTTGAGTCCGTTCTGACGAAGACCTACGTCATCACAGGGGCTGAAAGAACTAGAGCCCAAGAATCTGGGCTCCATCCTGCTCTATCGATGGTTTGGCTCTTCATTGGATGTCTCAGACGGCTCTTCCCGAAAACCCCTTCATCTAGAGCGAACTCTATGGTGTGTTTCAGAATATAGGCGTGTTGGTCTAATGAACGAGTGGTCGTTGACTTGGTACACAGAGATGAAGGGGAAATCTTCAAATGATTCGGGAGAGATTCCGGAAATTCACTAAATACAACCGGAACGAAGTTCGCTCGTGGACGCGAAACCCCCAGGGCACAGGACGGCTATCGTTGTCCTTGTTGTGGCGGCGCTGGTAATCACCTCAATTGGTGTGTATTTCCAGACCACACCTCGGGATACGTCGGGGAGCCTCTCATCCGAGGTGAGCGTACTCAAGTCGCAGGTCACCAACCTAGAACAGGCAAACTCAAACCTGCAATCGCTTATTGCGTCAGGGGCCGGTTCAGATTCCAACACTTCAGCGTCCTCTGCGGGGAGCCTCTACGCGAGGTACAGCGTGAGTGTGGTGACCATCCAGAGCTACGAACTAATAACCCAGAACACGTTCTTCGGTCAGTTGAGCTCGATAGAGAGTGTTCAGGGCTCGGGGTTCGTCGTTGATTATCAGAACTCCCCCTATGTCATCACCAACAACCATGTCGTTGCTGGCACTTCTAACATCACCGTGACTTTCTCCGATGGGAACTCCTACCCGGCCTCGGTCAAGGGGACGGATCAGTACAGGGATCTGGCTGTGCTCACCGTCTCGGCACCGGCCTCTGAGTTCCGCCCGCTCAATCTTCTGGCATCGACAAATGTGGTGGTTGTCGGTGAGACGGTCTTCGCGATAGGAAGTCCTTTCGGTCTCCAAGGTTCCGTAACAGGCGGCCTGGTAAGCCAGGTGGGTAGGACGATTACAGAATCCACGAATGCGCAGATTACAATCCCCGACGTCATACAGTTCAGCGCTGCCATCAATCCGGGCAACTCCGGAGGACCCCTCCTCGATTCAAACGGGAACGTCGTCGGCATTACGACCGCAACAGCCAGCAATTCCGAAGGACTCGGGTTCGCCATACCGGCAAGCACCATTTCCCGAGAGCTTCCCTCGCTTGTGTCAAACGGAGGTTACACTCTTCACCCTGACCTCGGACTTGCCACCACCGCTGACATGACATACCAGCTGGCCCAAGTGACAGGCTCCAATGTCACCTATGGGGTCTTGGTCGAGTCGGTGGTCAGCGGGGGCCCCGCAGACAAGGCCGGAATCCATGGTGGGACGAACACCGTCACAGTGGAGGGACAGAGCTACGTCGTGGGAGGGGATATCATCATCTCAATCAATGGCGTCAGGGTGGTTGACTCTGACGGTCTCGCAAGCTACCTTGAAGAAAACACGACGGCGGGGCAAACCATCCAGCTGGGTATCATCCGGTCAGGCACGTACATCAGCACGAGTGTGGTTCTCGGTGCATACTAGTGGTAACCCCATCCCCTAGGTCACGACCTCGAACCGGCGACGGCGGACCAACTCGCTCGACGATAGCGTTATTGCGTCCAGCATTTGTGGTCACTCGTGAATTGGACGCCTTCGAGCGGCTCCTATGGTGGTTGTTCGCGGGGAGTGCCGGAGGCAAGACGAGGAAGCTCGTCCTTTCTGCCATCAGGCAGCAGCCAAGGAATGCCCAGCAGTTGTCGGAGGCGCTGCACCTGGACTACACAACTATCAGGCACCACCTAAAGGTGCTGGAGCAAAACCACCTGATTGTGACCGAGGGGGAGGCCTACGGGAAACTGTATTTCATCTCAGATTCCATGGAGGCTCACTGGACGACCCTCGAGGCAATCCTTAGGAAGGCGAAGGGGGTAAGAGAAACTTGAGTATGGTGCCGGGGCAACAGAAGATGAAGAGACCTGCATGGCTAGTGGTTCCGATGGTCCTGGCCGTGGGAATACTGCTGGGAGTGGCGTTGTCATACCTAATCCCCATGCCATTCGGCTTCGGCCCGTTCCCTCCCTTCGCTCAATTCAGAAACCTCATCATAGTGCACATGGTCCTTTCCACCGTCATCATTGCCCTCCAAGTGGCACTCGTGATTGTGTACCTTGGGGTCTACGCGGAGACCGGTGCGAGGTTCTCTCTCGGAATCCTCGTCGTGATGTCAGCCCTTCTCCTACAGTCATTGTTCCAGTACCCGCTGGTCTTGGGCTACGTCGGGAGATACGCCCTCGAATTCGGTCCATATCTTTCAACCGCTGACCTGTTCACAATCGCCGCCTACACGATCTTCCTTTACCTCAGCCTCGATTAGACCCTCAAAGTGAGGTTCTAGGACGGGACCTGACCGTCCAATCATGGACAAAATCTCTAATGATTCTGGATGGTTCTTGGAAACGAGATATTAACCAATCTGACTTTGGAAATTCTGTAAAATCTTGGTAAGCAGGCTGGTCATAGGAAGCGTTGTTCTAATCGCCGTAGGCCTCGTTCTGGTCATAATTGGCAACCCTTCTCTGAGACTAGTGACCGGTACAACTGCACCCGGTACGACCTTCACTTTCACCGGTACAACCTTCACCCGAACCGGCGGTTTCAGCGGGAACTTCACGGGCACTTTTCCCTTCAACTTCACCAGGCCTGCGGGAACCTTTGGCGGCAGGGGGAGCCTGACCACTGACGAAGTAGAGTCTCTGGCGGGTGTTGCTCTGGTCGGAGCAGGGCTTCTTTTGGAGGTCTTCTCGGTCTTCATACGGCCCCAGCCAAAGCCTGCCAGCGCGCCGGCATAGGGCGGTAGGCATGGACCAGCAGTATGTGACTGGTGGTCGCGACGCCTCGATTCAGGCTGTGAATCTTGGCAAGCGCTATGGCTCCGGATCAGCCTCCACCGTGGCTCTTCACAACATCAACTTCAGGGTGGAGAAGGGGGAATTCGTGTCAATAATAGGGCCCTCGGGGTCAGGAAAGACCACCCTGCTCAACCTCCTTGGAGCCCTCGACCGCCCCACAGCCGGCAAGGTCTTCATTAACGGGACAGACATCTCGAAGCTCCCAAATGCCGAGCTTGCCAAGGTCAGGAACAAGAAACTGGGGTTCGTGTTTCAGGACTTCAACCTCATCTCGCGTATGTCTGCGGGGGAGAACGTGGAACTTCCCCTTCTCATCGAAGGGATTCCGGGAGATGAAAGGCGGCGGAGGGCGAGGACCCTCTTGGACAGGTTCGGACTGGGCGCCAAATTAGATAGGAACGTGAACAAGCTCAGCGGGGGAGAAAGGCAGAGGGTGGCAGTCGCTCGCGCTCTTGCGAACGACCCGGCGATAATCCTAGCTGACGAGCCCACCGGGAACCTGGACACGAAGAACACCGAAGTGATGATGGAATTCATGCGCCAGCTGAATGTCGAGTTCGGGAAGACAGTGGTGATAATCACCCACAACCCTGATGTGGCGATGAAGGCAAAGAGGCTGATATCCATCCGGGACGGCGAGATTGAACGGGAGGAACTCCTGAATTGAGAAAAACAGCCCTGACTCTCGTCGCAATGGCGCTTCTAATTTCGTCAGGTGTGATTGTCAGCGTCCCCGCCGCTTCTGGGTCGAACCTCCTCGCCTTCATCCGAGACGTGAACACCTCGTGGGGAACCCCAACCAGCCCCATAGGAGCGTCTCCGGGAGATAGGGACCTACCCTTGACCGTAACCTTCCAATATCTGTATCCTGTAAGCGCCTCTTCCGTCGAGGCCCTTTTGACCCTCCCCACTGGCTTCAGTCTCTATGACGGAACCAATCAGACTTTCGCGGCTACCTCGACTGGCGTCTCGACCAATTCAGTCTTCCAAATGACTTTCGGCGGCATTTTCCTTTCGCCCTCTATCTCGCTGGGGGCATACAACTTTTCCCTGAACCTGTGGGCGTACTTGCCGACGTCTGGAGGATCTACCATCCTCCCGGAGAACTTGACAGTAAGCGTCTACGTCGAAGGGAACCCTCAGCTCCAGTTCAGCACTTCAACGCCTTCACTGCTGTCGGGGCAAGTGGACGACATCCCCGTTCTGGTGACAAATAGCGGATCTGGCAACGCCTCCCTATTGTCGCTTTCTGTCTCAGCCTCAGGTATCAGTATCATTTCGCCTCTTCTGGAGATTCCGTACCTGGCGGCAGGCAATACCACCGCCGTGAACGTCGAGGCTTACGTACCCTCTTCGGCCTCTGGATCGGCGCTCTCGCTTTCGATTCTTGCGACCTATGAGGACTCATATGGCGACCAACGGTCGACTAGCCAGACTGTCGGGTTCTACGTTTCCGCCGCGCCTGCCTCGCAACTCTTCTTCCAAACGGGGGATTACTCTCTCGTCCCGGGCACGACTAACGATGTTTCGTTCACCCTAACCAACACTGGGACCAGCCCTGTTTTCCAAGTTCACACGTTGGTGGCCTCCCCTGCGCAGGCGAGTGTGCTCACCCAATTTCCTACTGTCTCCGAACTGAAATCAAACGCTTCTGTTACCAACTCGATGGAGATCTATGTGTCTGATTCTATCGCGAACTCTCCATTGGAAATCACTTTCTCAACCACATACGTTAACGGGCAGGGCGTACCAGGCTCCTACACGCAAAATGTAGGGTTCTATACTACTGGGTCCAACTCTTCTCTTCCTGGTATCGTCGTTTCTGTCTCTCCCGTCAGAAACGAGATTAGTGCCGGGACCCCATCAGTAATCTCTTTCAAAGTGGAGAATGTGGGGACGACTTCTCTCAGTTCCCCGGTCCTTTCCCTGGGCGTCTCCTCGCCGTTGGTCGTACTCCAAAACTCTAGTTATGCGGTTCCGAACAGCATCCTGCAGTCCGGCGAATCTGTGACCTACGAGGCGCTTGTAGGCTCGAGCACTTCCGCGTCTCCAGGGTATTATCCTGCATCCGTGACAATCACATACCTAGGCCAGTCGGGAACTGAAATGAGCACAACCTTCACCTCAGGACTTGTCCTCACTGGAACAATACATTTGGTTATCCAGTCTCCTCAGGTCACCCAGGGGAACACCACGCTGTCTGTGAGCGGCGAGATACTCAACGAAGGGTTTTCGAGTGCCTACTATGCCAGCGTGACAGGCTCCGTAAGTGGGGTCAGGGGAACAAGCCAGGCTGACTATGTGGGTGAGATAGACCCTAACACTCCTGTTCCCTTCAGCTTGACCCTCCCCTATACTCCAAGTCGTTCAGCCCTGAACGCCAAGATCCTGGTGAACGTCGCGTTCAAAGACAGCCTAAGTATCGTAGGAACCTACAACTCTACAATTCAAACGACACTGGCTCCCGAATCGCCCACTGGATCCAGTTCCTCGTCCGCCGGTTCCTCGTCCGGAGTCGACCTTTTCACAATCCTTGAGTTGGGGGTAATTGCCGCGCTGGTTGTCATGGCTGTAGTGGGTTTCCTCTACATAAGAAGAGGCAAGATGAAGGCATCACCCTCCGAATACGAAGAGAAGGAGGACAAGGGAGTCATCTGACCTGCCGGTGACGGGTGCTTGAGAGCCACTGACCTGCTAAGGTTTTCTACAAAGGCCCTGACTGAAAGGAAACTCAAGGCGGTGCTCATCGTTATTGGCATAATGATAGGTCCTGCTACCATCGTTGCCCTTGTCGGGGCAACTCAGGGATACAGCAACGCAGCCTCCGGGCGATTCTCCAGCCTCGGCGCGACCACGATCCTTGTCAGCCCGGCGGGGAGGGGGACTACTCTCACTACCGACGATGTCTCCACAATGCAGAACCTACCGGGGGTCTCCCAAGCCCTGGCTTATGACTCGATAGGAGGCCAGACCGCCCAGGGAGGGGAGACGGTGGGGGTTACTGTAATTGCGACGGATCTGACCCAGCTTGAGAAGGTACTCCCTACTCTCACTCTTCTCTCTGGGTCAGTCCCTTCCCCTTCTAACCAGGTGGGCGCGGTGATTGGGTATTCTGTGGCCCACCCTGACATCCAGGGGGCTAGCAACGTTTCCGTGGGGCAGGTCGTTACCCTCACAAATGTGGGAAGGTCCGCATTCACATTCGGTGGCGGAGGGGTTGCATTCGGCGGTGGTTCTTTCTCTGCGTCTGGAGGCAGCACAACGACCCAGCGGTCCTTCGTTGTCGACGGAGTCTACTCTAGCTTCGGCCAGGGATTCGGGATTGATCCAGACACATCGGTCTTCGTTCCCCTTTCGACCGGCCAGCTAATACTCCACAGCGACAGCTACTCCGGGATAATGGTGGTGGCGTCGAGCGCATCAGACGTCAGCAACGTCATAACTGAGATCGACAACATTTATGGCGACACCATTAGGGCCACGAGCGTCAGCTCGCTAACGTCCGCTATCCAGTCGGTGACCGCGGGGACGACGACCCTCCTAGAGGCGGTGGCTGCGACTTCGGTTCTGGTGGCCTTCATCGGGATCATGACTACCATGCTGACGTCGGTGGTCGAAAGGACCAAGGAAATCGGGATATTGAAGGCCCTCGGAACCAGCAGCAAGGGGATAATGCTCACCTTCATCGCCGAAGCGCTGGTTGTGGGGCTTGCTGGGGGGGCGCTGGGGGCCGTGACAGGGGTAGGACTCTCCTATCTGATTATCAACCTCCTTAGCCGGTCCACTTTGGGGCTTGGAGCAGGAGGTGTCGGCGCCTTTACTACTAGTTTCGCGGGGAGGGGGGCGGCTTCCAGCGCTGCCCCAGCCGCAGCCTCCACCACCCTCTCTATCACCCCTGCCATTACACCGGAGATAATAGCATTGGCAGTGGTGCTGGCCATCGCGGTTGGCGTCGTTGGGGGCCTGCTTCCGGCCTGGAGGGCATCGAGAATGAACCCAGTCGAAGCCCTTAGGAGATCTTAGAATCCATTCAGGGGTTGCGACTTGTTATGGGTTCTGCCCGAGGCTTGACGACGGTTCGACTGTGCGGTCGTCCGCAATCGATAACAAGGCTACCGTCAGTTTAGGCGCCGTGGAATTTCAAAAGGCCGTGCGCCGGCGCCGCATGGTCAGACACTTCACCGGCGAGCCGGTCCCGCTGGACACGATCAACAAGGTGCTCGAGCTGGCCCAGCACTCCCCAAGCGCAGGGTTCAGCCAGGGGTGCGCCTATGTGGTCGTCACCGAAGCCGAGGTGAAGAAGAAGCTCGCCAAGCTTCAGGGGGAGGAGGACTACAGCACCGCAGGGTTCCACAAATGGATCTCCGAGGCCCCTGTGGCCGTCGTCGCTTGCGTCAGCGAGAAGTTGTACCACGATAGATACAACGAGCCTGACAAGCTGGACGAGGAAGGAAAGGAGATAGACTGGCCGACCCCATACTGGTTCTTCGACATCGGCGCGAGCTGCATGGTGATTCTGCTCGCTGCCGTGGATGCTGGACTCGCAGCAGCGTTTTCGGGGGTGTTCGACGTGAAGGGTGTGAAGGACCTGCTCGGTATCCCCACTTATTTCCATCCAGTGGGTGTCATCTCCGTCGGGCATGGTGCAGAAGATGTCAGATCTTCATCGCTAAAGCGGGGAAGACGCCCATGGGCGGACGTTGTTCACTATGATAGATGGTGAGTCCACATGCGTGGAAACAAATCACTCTGGCGGCCCAAGTAAGGCTAGGTTGTTCCCGAACCGGACAAAGCCGTAAACTAGCAACATCGTCATTGCTGTGATATTTGTCCTTGGGAAACCAGTCGTCGCCGTATAGGTTTTTGTGCAGGCTCCATCGAGCCCGGTTCAGAAATGGAGGTACAGAAGGGACCGGGGGCGAAGTACTGGGGAGCCCTCTTCGTCGTAGTGGTAGTCGCCATCTTGGGAACCTACGCGGCCGTGTCATATCTGCGTCCAGGTGAGACCACCACCACAACTACCACTCTCTCCGATCAGTCTCTGATCAACTCGCTTGAAAGCCAGAACGCCCAGCTGCAGAACGAACTCGCGTCGAAGACCCAGATCTCCAACGGGACTGTCTTGGGGCTGGATACTGTGAAGATCTACCAAGCGGACTCGGTCGGGGTCGTGACAGTCCAGGGCACGACGTCTTCTGGAGGCGTCAACTCGACGATTCTGGGGTCGGGGTTCGTCATCAACTTCTCAGGGTCCAATTACATAGTGACAAACTACCACGTCGTCAGGGGTGTCAGCGGAATCACAGTCACTTTCCAGGACGGGGATGCCTACCCTGCGACGGTGGTCGGGAGTGATGGATACAGCGACCTCGCAGTGCTGAAATTGACGGCTCCGGCCTCGGAGTTCCACCCACTTACAGTCGTCAGCTCGTCGACGCTCGTGGTCGGCCAGCCAGTGGCCGCCATAGGGAACCCCTTCGGGCTTTCAGGGTCCATGACCGTCGGCATAGTGAGCCAGCTCGGGAGGACGATAGCCGAATCTCTGGCAGGGAACTTCTCCATAGCCAATGTAATCCAGTTCAGCGCTCAGATCAATCCAGGGAACTCTGGAGGACCTCTCCTCAATGCAAACGGGGCCGTGATTGGAATTACGACGGCGACAGTCGTGAGCTCCCAGGGCGTAGGTTTCGCGATCCCGGCAGACACGATACTCAGGGAGTTGAATTCGCTCGTGATGATTGGGAACTATAACATGCATGCCTACATGGGGATATCCGGAGCCGACATGAATTACCAGCTGGCCCAGCTCCAGAAGACAAATTACACCTATGGGGTGCTCATCGAGAGTCTTACCAGCGGAGGCCCTGCGCAGAAGGCGGGTCTCGTGGCAGGCACCCAGACGGTCACGGTGCAAGGGTCGACCTACCTGATAGGCGGAGACATCATAGTGTCGATCAACGGCACCAAGATGATCAACACTGACGCCCTGTCCACCTATCTTGCCGAGTACTGCCTGCCGGGTCAGACCCTCGTGTTACACATTATCAGGGGAGGGCAGCCAATGACCCTTGATTTGGTCCTCGGGACTAGGCCGCCCCCTCCCTCGTAGCCTTTGGGACGAGAGCGGCATCTGTGATCTCCAGATAGCCCGAGTCCCCCCTCCAGTGCTTCTCCGACGCCAGAATCTCAATCCGCTTTGAGAAGAAGGGAGCGTCCAAGACGAAGGTCTCCCCTTCACCCCCTTCGAGCCCAACGTGGAACCTGAACTTCCTCGCCAGGGCGATAAGCTCGTCGATGCTCGACCCATCGAGCGCCCTCCCGAGCCAGGTCTGGTCCAGTCCGAGGGCGGATACGCTCACGACAATCACGGCAAAACCTTCTGAGACGAGACGGCGCAGGTGTGCGTCGGGGTCAGCACCCCACAGCGGGGAGATGCACTCCAGCGACAGGCGGCCGCAGACTCTCTCGACCCTTGTCTTCTGGTAGACGCTGGCGAGGGCACCAGTGTAAATCCCCTCCAGACTGAACTTGCTCTTCGCATTTGCGAGAGCGCGCTCCAAGTCCGCCAACTCCTCTTCCTTGATCCCTTCCGTCTCCTCCGTGAGGAGGGGGACGCCGATGGATTCTGCCTGCAGCGCTGTCCATTTCAGATTGGGGAAGTGGAACATGTACGACATCTCGGACCTGGGGAAGAGGGTGATCAGGCAGGAGAGTTCGTCCCTCTTTGAGGCGAGCCAAGCGGAGTAGGTGCTGTCCTTGCCTCCCGAGAATAGTGTGCCGACGCGCGTTTTCAGTTCACTGAGATGTGGTCCGGTCTCAAGGTATTAAATAGACGAAGCTAGGTCGGAATTTCGATGCTTGATTCACTGAGAGAGGGTCTGCAGGCGGCAGTGAAGAAGCTCGTTGGGTCCAACGTGGTCGACGAGAAGGTCACGAAGGAGTTTGTGCGTGACCTGCAGAGGGCCCTGATCCAGTCAGACGTCAACGTCAGGATAGCGTTGGAGGTCACCGATAGGGTCCAGAAGCGCGCCCTAGAAGAAAAGGGTCCCGCTGGGGTTACAAAGAAGGATCAGATAGTCTCGATTCTCTATGAAGAGTTGGCCCGGCTCCTGGGCGGCGAAGGAGGCCTCCAGCTCAGTAAGGACAAGACAAACGTCCTCGTCATGCTGGGCGTCCAGGGCTCCGGCAAGACGACGACGACTGCGAAACTGGCCCGGCTCTACACTAAGCGTGGGTTCAAGGTCGGAGTGGTCGCAGCAGACACGTTCAGGCCGGGGGCTGTCGCCCAGCTGAAGACCCTGGTTGCATCGTCGGGCGTAGAGATGTACAGCGACGAAAAAGAGAAGGATTCGGTGAAAATCGCGAGGGAGGGGAAGAAGCACTTGGAGGGGGCGAAGAATCTGGTGATTATAGATACGGCGGGGAGGCACAAGGAGGAGAAGGGGCTCCTGCAGGAGATGAAGGATGTGGTGAGCGCGGTGAAGCCTGATTACACCGTGCTGGTCATCGACGGGACCATCGGACAGCAGTGCTACAACCAGGCGCTGGCGTTCCACCAGGCGGCACCAGTGGGTGGGATAATCGTTACCAAGCTAGACGGCGCGGCAAAGGGGGGCGGGGCGCTGGCCGCGTCCGCGGCGACGGGCGCAAAGACATTCTTCATCGGCACGGGCGAGAGGATCGACGACCTAGAGGAGTTCGTGCCCACCAGGTTCGTGGGGCGCCTCTTGGGCATGGGGGATCTGAAGTCCCTCATGGAGATGGTGAGGGACGCCGAGGTCGTCGTGGACGAGAAGATGACCCAGCGCATGATGTCCGGGAAGATGACGATGAACGACCTCCTGGTTCAGTTCGAGCAGATGAAGAAGTTTGGCTCCCTGAAGAAGGTCCTGGAGCACATCCCCGGTATCTCGGGGCAGGTTGACGTCAAGGAATTGGACAAGGCAGAGGACAGGGTAAGGGTCTACAAGTCAATCATCCAGTCGATGACCGGCGAGGAGAAGACGGACCCGGAGATGATCAACTCGTCACGACTCAAGCGCATAGCGAAGGGTTCGGGGCGCAGCGAAAAAGACGTCAGAGAGCTACTGTCTAGGTACAAGCAGATGAAGACCCTGGTCAAGACGAGCAAGGGAAGGGAGCTCCGGCAGATGATGCGTCGGATGGGCGAACAGTAGGGTGCCTCTGGCCCTGCAGACCTACCGTCTCTGCAAGAAGTGCGCCGAGCGGCAGGGTTCGGAACCCATGCCTTTCGAAATCGTCCAAGGAGGAGGGTGCTTTGTTTGCAAGGGCATGATGGACACGACTGGGAGGATGGCAGAGGTGGCCGCCAAGGGGGCAAGGCGCTACCAGTTCCGAACCTTCACCGTGGGCGTGACCGTCCCGGAGGGGGTCCAGGAAAGGGAAGACGAGCTGAGGTCGGAGCTGA
>CAYPSJ010000031.1:0-13512 GCA_964413565.1 uncultured Nitrosopumilales archaeon
TCGCCCTCATAGTAGTTGGCGGCTTCGGGCTGGCTCTGCTATCCAACTTCAGCCTTTCAGGTACTTTCGCACCGTCGGCGAATCTGGGCGGACTCGGCAACCAGACCTTCGTCGGCAGCGCAGCAAACAACGCTGTCGGGGAAGTCCCATATTTCGCCGCCACGTCCACTACCACATCATATGGAACCGCAGGGATTAGCCAGGTCCTTGGCGTCCAGACAACGGTGACCATGACATCGACCATGTCAACGACCACAACAATCCCCACTGCAGGGCCTCAGGGGTCCGGACTGGGCTCCAACGTGACTCAGGGATCGCCGAGCGGCGCCGGCGGGATGATCGAGTTCTCCACTGATCTCGCAATCACTGCTTCGGCTCCGGAACAGACAGCCTCCGCAGTCTCCGCCATTGCGTATACCTTTGGAGGGTATGTGGCGTATCAGTCGACCTACAGCACATCCGCGTATGTCGTCATCAGGGTCCCGGCGGCAGACTACGAGAAGGCTCTCGCGCAGGTCATGGCCCAAGGCACATTCGTGAGCGAGACCTCCAACTCGAACGATGTATCAGTCCAGTACACGGACTTGAACGCAACGCTCGCGTCCCTACGAACAGAGGAGGCTTCCCTCCTGAAGCTCCTTAACCAAACCGCATCCATAAACTCGACACTTGCGGTCGAGTCGCAGCTGCAAGAGGTGGACTCGCAAATCAACTCCGTGGAAAGCGAGTTGCTCCAGACAAAGACCCTCGTCGATTACTCTACCATCGATGTCACAATAACCCAGACTGCCCAGAAGATACCCCTCGCCATGACGCTTAGCACCATCCCGGGGAACGGGACCGCTCCACTAAGCGTGACCTTCGACGCGATAGTGAAGGGGGGAGCGCAACCCTACGTGGTCAACTACAACTTCGGAGACGGAACTGCCACCCAGGGACAAATTGTCATTCACACCTACTATCAGGCCGGCGACTACAAGGTCGTCGTTACCGCAACTGACCAGAACGGAACAGTGGCCCAGCAACACACTACTGTCGAGGTGGTGGCATCCCCGTCAACCACGGGAGTCAGCGGCTTCTTCGGCTATGTGGGAGGACTCTTCCTCAACGTGATTGAAGGGATCATCGAAGTGGCAGTAGTCGTCCTGCCTCTTGCTGCAGTCTGCGCCGCGATATTAATCCCCATTCAGAGGCACGAAAGGTCTCAGAAGAGCGTCAAGCAGAGCCAGTAGGTGCAGCCGCCTTCATTCTTTTGTTTTTCCGCAAATAGTAGTAGGTGATAGAAGGCCCTGTAATCAGGAAGATGGCCACCAATACTAGAATCAGGTAGGCAAGGGTGTTGGCTGTGCCTAGTGGCACATTGGAAAGTAGAGAACTTAACATCAGGGGCGGGTTCTCTGCAGGGGCTTTTAGGCTTTAGAGGCTCAGAGATTGTCCTCCCCTTGATGAACGAGGCAGAGGCGATGCCCCGGTGTCGAATGGCTGAGAACTGATATTAGACGGACATCGCAACGCGAGTTGTGCCGAAATTCACTGTCAGTCCCACCGAGGTCATGCGGAGGTACAAGGTAATAGCCGTGGTAGGGGCCTCGAAGAACCCCGAGAAAGAGGCATTCACCGTACCGGCATACCTTCAGGAGCACGGGTACACCATCATCCCTGTGAATCCGACGACGGACATGGTAAACGGGCAGAAATCGTACCCCTCCCTTGCGGACATCCCGCCCGAGCTGGCGAAGAAGGTAGATGTGGTCGAAGTCTTCAGGCCGTCGGAGGAATTTCCGGAGGTCGCCAGGCAGGTCGCAAGAATGAAGGAGAAGACAGGGAGGCCTCTCGTCTTCTGGGGGCAGCTGGGCCTCGAGAATGATGATGCAAAAAGGATACTTGCCGAGGCGAAAGTCGATTATGTGATGAACAAGTGCATGCGCGTCGAGCACCAGTTAATGGGGAGTCCCTCCCGGCGATGAGCAGGATGAACAAGGAATGGCATGCGGCCCATGCAATGCCGGAGAATCCGACTCGGGAACAGAGGGTCGCCTGGCATGCTGAGCATGCTGCTGAGTGCGCATGCAGGCCGGTCCCCACGGACCTTTTGGACGAGGTCGAAGCCCTGGGCGGGAAGAAACCCAGACGGTCTAATTAGTCTCAGCGAGCTGGGCACGCCGCTTGGCGAACCCGGCATACGCCCTCTGCACCGCTCTCATCTGGGCCATTACCTCGATATACTACAGGGGTTTCCTTTCGAAGTTCGATTTCCTGAACTTCAATCTTTTGAGGACATCCGTGGCTGCCGCTGCCCTCGCAATCCCGGCGGTCTATTTCTGGGGGTCCAGCGGCCTTGGATTTGCAGTTCTGAGCGGGGTGATAACACTCGCCTGCGGGGATAGCTTCTTCCTGCTATCCCTTCGAGATGTGGGTGCTTCCGTGGCATCGCCAGTTGCGTACACTTATGTTCTGATGATACAGTTTCTGGGGGTGGCAGTCGGGCAGGTCATCCCATTCGCTAACTTCGTCTCGGCGGCTATGGTAGTCGCTGGAGTCTACCTGCTCTCGAAGGGAGGGGAAGCGAAACGAAGACCGAAGGGGATAGCCTTCGCAATCTGCGCCGCAATCGTCTGGACCATCGGCCAAGAATTCGTGCAGACTTCGACAAACGCGGGAGGGAATTTTGTTGCAGTCGCTTTCACTAGGGATCTTAGCGCGGCGCTCGCACTCGCGGTGGCCGTCCTGCTGACGAGGGGGACAAGGCCCTGGCCTTCGGGTCTTTCTCCAAAGGAGTACGGCATGATGTGCGGCTTCGTTATCAGCGACCTGGCCGTTGGTTCTACTCTGTTCGTATACTCAGTCTCCTCCATCGGGGTCGCACTCACTGTCATACTCACCAGTCTCTCGCCGCTGCTGACCCAGCTGATAGCGAAGGCGCTCGGCAAGGAATCTCCCTCTCCAAGGGACTTTGCAGGAGGTCTGTTGATTGTGGCTGCACTGGTGCTTGCGGTAGCGACTTAGTGCGGGCGGGCCCCCCACCTCGTCGACGCCACAGACTCGTCCCTTCTAGCAGGAGCAGAAATAGTCCACAACCAGATGGCACGGTAGCATTTATCACCTAATTCCCGGCAGTCCTCGGAGCCCTAGAGTGAGTTTAAGCTACAATCAACTGCTGGAACTCGCGACCATAGTTTGCTTTGCCATCCCAATCCTGATTACATCAGTTATCTTGGTCTACGTTACCAGAGTCATCCGGTCACTTCAGAATCAGTACAGGTTACAGATGATGGTCTTCCGGGGGATACTCACGGTCGGCTATGTTTTCTTCATCTCAGGTCTTGCCCTGTTCGTCGAAGAGACTTCAGAGCTGCTGGGGCACAACAGCATTGCTACGGTCGCCAGGTTCACATGGCACGCGGCCACACTGGTAGCGTTGATCATCCTCACTCTTAGTTTCCTTCAGTACCTAAGAGTGCTCAGACATCAGACTTAGACCAGTCATTGCCTATTTAGAAGGGTTGAGCGAACGGAATCCTTCAGAGACCAGGTCTGTTGCCTTGAAGAGGGCCCGAGGTCGGCCAACTCTTCCGTGTACTTCTTCGATTTCGATAATGCCGCTTCGCCTGAGGACATCCAGGTGATGCCTGACCGTGATTGCTTTCACGCCAATTTCCTTGGCAATCTGTTCGACTCCCATGTATTGTGTAGAGAGGAGCTCAGCGATTCGGAGTCTGACCATAGTTGAAAGAGCCTTGTGCACTTCGACATCATCCCACGAATCGGCCATCAGATTAGAGAGCTCGTCTAGGTCGATGTGCCCTGTAATATTATTCCCGACACTGACATAGACTTTCCTTACACCTACATTGTGTGCCAAGTTGATTACCTCTTTGATCTTGGCCCCCTCCCTAACAATCGGGGCGGGTCTAATCATAGCCTCTCTCACCTTGGTTTCCTCAAGGTTCACTCTCCTTGCAATTGCCTTGACCAAATCTATGTTCCTTAGTACGCCTACGGGCGCGCTGTCCTCCAAAACCAGAATCTCGGTTTCAGCCCATGCCATTAGGTTAGCCGCGTCAGCGAGTGAAGATTCCGATCCAATGGTTGGTTCGGAGTGATTGAAGCCTTCGGTCACGCCATTGACTCCCGAGTAACTTTCCCTTTATGCATTCCTAACTGTCCGTGCTCAGCTATGTTTGAAATCGACTGCACAAAGATGCACGAACCTTCTAACCGCAAACTCCGAGCCCACATTGTTTCTATGATATATATCATAAAAACTTATTTACCCAACGTACCTCAGTCATGATAGCGATGGGCTATCCGGCAATAGTAGCGCGTCGTCGGGATCTGGGTTCGACGGCTTCAGCCATGAACACCTGAAGAAGCGAACTCAGATCCCTCATGCTTGTTCTAGAAGAATTGGCTGGGTGTTCTAACGCTTCCCTCAACAGTCCGGCTGGCCAATCGTATCTAGAACTTACGTGATAACGCCACAGGTGGTGACAACTGACAAACCTTAACATCGGTCCAACGCGCGCCCGTCCTGCGAGTAGGGGTTGGACAGGACAGACATCTCGCTCTGCTTGTTTCTGATGACTAACTCGAGGACGCCCTACCACGAACTGGCCGCTAAGACGGGGCTCTCGATTAACGCTGTTCACAAGAGGATAGGCGCCATGGCGAACCTGGGGATAATCAGGACCTTCACCGCCCATCCCAGCTTGTCGTCCCTTGGGGCGATAGCCGTGTGGGTCTACGGAAGGTCGGAAGCAGCCCATCCCGGCGACCTTCACCTGCGTCTGAAGACGGACGACAGAACCTACTGGGTCGCGAACTCAGGGGGAGGGTACGTCTATGTGGGCGGGTACCTCCGTGACATCTCCGAACTGGACGAATACGTTGAATTCGTAAGGAGGGAAGGAGAGATGAGCAATCCTACCGTGGGAATCGTTCCTCCGATGGGGAGAAGCTCCCGGGATTCGCTCAGGCCACTTGACTATCAGATACTCGCCTCGATGAGAAGGAACTCCCGGAAGCCTTCGACGGAAATCGCTGCGGGAGTCAATGCGTCCGCAAAGACTGTCCATCGCCGACTCGAATGGATGCAGGAGAAGGGGCTCGTTGATTTCAGCATTGACTGGTACCCCGACGCCTCAAATGACATAGTCGCCCTTGTCCACGTCGAAGTCGCCCGGGGATACGACCGCGTGAAGGTGCTGGAGAATCTGAGGAGCCGCTTCGCCCAGAACATTTTGGTGGAGATGCTGTTCAGCAATCTCCCGAACCAAATCGCATTGTTCATGTGGACCAATTCCATGAAACAAATGGAGGATCTGAGGGGAAGCGTCGGCGGGACGGAAGGGGTTGGTTCCGTGTTGCTGAATGTCCTGCAGATCGGATATATGTTCGACACCTGGAGAGATAGAATTGTGCCGGATAAGACCGGTCTGTCAGAATCCAAAGCCCGAAATCTGTCCAAATCGTGAACCAGACGTGTGAAGGACAACCCATCTTCCGGGCGCGAAGGTCAGGTTCTTCGCCCCGGGCGTTGACGTGAACCTAACAACTCGAGCGCCCTGGCTGTTGACATGCAACGGGAACCAGCACGGGGTGCCGCCGCACTGTCAATCGATCGTCTGACGAAGGAATACGGCACCCTCAGAGCCGTAGACGAACTCACTCTCACCATTCCGGAGGCGGAAGTATTCGGACTCCTTGGGCCGAACGGTTCAGGCAAGACAACCACGATTAACTGCATAACTGGTCTCGTGAAGCCGACCCGGGGGACAGTCAAAGTTCTTGGGTTCGACGCCCAATCAGAGGGGCTTGAAGCTCGAAATGTCATGGGGGTTTCCCCTCAGGAGACCGCCGTCTACCCTTACTTGACTGGGGAAGAGAATGTCAGGCTCTTCGGGGAGCTTTATTCCGTTCCGAAGAAGGCCCTCGATGCAAGGGTCGACTACGTCCTTGAGAAGGTTGGCCTTCTCGACGAAGCAAGGCACAGGGTGAGCAAGTACAGCGGGGGGATGAAAAGGAGAGTGAGTATCGCCATGGCCCTGGTCACCGACCCCAGGGTAATCCTGCTAGACGAGCCCACAGTCGGCATGGACCCGCAGGCAAGAAGGGCAGTCTGGGACTTCATTGCGGAATTGAGGGACGAAAGGAAGACGATCATGCTCACCACTCACTACATGGAGGAAGCGGAGGAGCTGTGCGACGAAGCTGGGATCATAGACCACGGCAGGTTGATTGAGCTTGGACCCCCTAGCGACCTCAAGGCGAAGTATCGGGCAAGGGACCTGGAGGACGTCTTCATCCAGCTTACGGGCCGGAGGATAAGAGAAGGCGCGTAGGAATGAAGCTCGGCCACGCTCTCGCACTGGCTAAGAAGGACTGGAAGAGGATATTCAGGGAACCGGCGTTCCTTTTCATCCTTGTTCTCTTCCCCGTCATGTTGACGGTCGCTTTCGGGACGTCGTTCGGTGCAGTGGGGGGGTCCCAAACCACGCAGTTCAAAATTGGAGTTGTCGCGCTGGGAGGCAATTCCACCTCCTCTAGCCAGTTCTCCCATGCCCTGAGCGCCTCTGGAGCGTTCGCTGTGAGCTACTACGCCGACAACCGAAGTGGCCAGTCCGCGCTGGGCCAAGGTCAGCTGCAGGCTCTGGTCCTTCTACCCGCGGGCTTCGACCAGAGCGTCCGATCGTTCAGGGCGCACCCGAGCGACCCGGGAGAGTGGACAAACTCGACCATCTCCGTCTTTCTCGACAAGGGTTCGGCGCTAACCGTCCAAGTAATACCCGCCATGCTGGTGCAAGTTCTCGACCAGGGAGTCCTGGGAGCGAAGTTGGCTGCTCAGGCGACCCCACTTTCGCTTTCATCGCCGTCGGAGGTGGAGGTTGGGGGAACGTCTGTGTTTCAATCCTTTGCTCCCGGTCTATTCGCATTTGCCTCAATCTACATGATCATGATCGTGGCCCAGTCCTACACCACTGACAGGGAGACCGGGGTGCTGGGCCGAATCATGGTCACCCCCACGACGAGCGCCGACATTGTAATGGGATCTGTGGCGTCCTACCTAATCATAGCCCTTTTCCAGGCCCTGCTGGTATTCGCTTGTGTATACGCACTAGGATATCACCCTGCTGCAGGGACAGCCGGGTTGGCGGTCGGCTTCCTCATCATCACAGTGTTCGCACTTTGCAACATTGGCTTCGGGCTCATAACGGCAGCCTTGTCGAAATCTGCGGGAGCCGCGACGGGAATCTCCTTCGCCTTCCTGATGCCTCAGCTTTTCTTGGGCACCTTCGTGGGCTCTGCACTTTCAACTACGGCCCAGGAGGCGGGAAGGTTCCTCCCCGCATATTACGTGACGGACGCTCTCACTTCCCTTTGGACGAGGGGAGCCTCGGTGACAAGCCCGGCAGTGGTGACCGACCTTGCTGCCGTGGTTGTGAGCAGTGTGGTCATTCTGTCGGTGGGCGTCCTGGTGTTCAGGAGACTCGCAATCCGCTGGACAACCTGAACCATGATTTACCGGGCGTGATTGCTCTCGTTTCTAGGTGGCCCTGGCTTCCTTCTCGAGGGTCTCTAGGTTGCTCGGGTCCCCTAGGACCAGCAGGGTATCGTCCTCTTGAATCCTGAAGTCGGGCTCAAATATCTCCCCGACCACCGTATCGTTCCTCACCACTCCTATCACGGCTGCAAGCTTCCTCACCTCACTCATCCCCTTTCCCACAAGCGGGGAGGACTTGAAGACTGTGAACTGGGCAATTTCCTTGGTCCCGATCTTCTCAGAGAAGACGACACCGACAAGGTCCTTGGTGACCGCCGAGAGGGCGAGGAGGTGGCCAAGGGTGACCGATGCAGGGATGACCATGTCCGCCCCAGCGTCCTTCGCCGTCTCGACGAGGCCAGGGTCGTGGACCACTGTCACCACCCTCACCTTCGGGTTAAGCTTCCTAGCCCCCATTACGATGAGCATGTTGTCTGGGTCCTCGCTGTGGGAGGAGACGACCATCTCCGCACGCTCAATCCCTGAGGCTCTCAGGGCTTCGAGGGGGTGGGATTCGTGCTCAAGGACGGCGAGGACCTTCTTGTCTAGGAGGTCAGCGTAAAGGTGAGGGTCCCTGGTGACAACCACGGAGTCGAACCCGAGTTCGTCCAGCTTCTCGGCCACGTACTTCCCGAGGTGGCCGTAGCCGAAGATGATCACGTGCCCCTTCAGCCTCTCTATCAGCTTCTTCTCCGCCTTCCCCTTGGCAAGGTCTCCGTTGACAACCGCGCTCACTGTACTCTGGACCGCCGAAGCTCCCGCGCCCACTGAGACGATTATTAACAATATGAGCAGGGTCGCCTCTCCCCGGTCGATTAGCAGGAAGTTACCCCCCTTCGGAACGTAGAGGCCGATGGTGGTGATGGTTGAGACGGACGCCAAGAAGGCGTCCAGGGGCGGAAGGGCCTCGTAGTAGGAGAAGACCGCGGCGCCGAAGACGAACATCAGCCCTAGAACGAGAAGCTGCTTGTAGACGGCATTCAGGAAGAAAAGAGGCTCGTAGAAGCTTTCGTACAGGACGAAGCCGATCTTCCTTCTCTCACGCCTATGCTTGGACTTAGCCCTATGGAAGAGTACCTCGTCTTCGGATCTACTCACGAGTGATAGGCACTCGTGAATTGGGGATTATAGACTTAGGGTTACTTGATTTGAAGTCGCCTGATCGATGATGGCTTCAAGTCGAGGGAACACACGTTGCTCATACTGTCAATAGGTTCGAATCACCCACGACATGACCCGCGCTGGAATGGCCCGCGCCAGATTGCACTGCGTCGGCGGAGGATTCGAAGCCGATTTCTCGACCAGAAACGGTTCCAAGCAAGAAATCTTATCCGGTCGTCCAAAAGAGAGCGCTGGTTTCACGCGATGCAGTACAAGTACGTCGTCCTGACAAACACCACCATCGGCGCCTTCATGGCGATACTCGACTCGAATATCGTCCTGATAGCGCTCCCAACAATCACTGCTGACCTTCATGCGAGCCCCTTCGAAGCTGTCTGGATCATAATGGGCTATGTGCTTGTGACCGCCTCTCTGCTGATGAGCTTCGGGCGTCTCTCGGATATTTTTGGAAGGGTGCGGCTCTACAACACTGGGTTCGCCCTCTTTACCGTGGGCTCGGCCCTTTGCAGCATCGCGCCGAGCGGCACCTCGCTGGTGCTGTTCAGGCTGGTGCAGGGGTGCGGGGGCGCCCTTATCTTTTCTAACGCCGCTGCGATCCTGACGGACGTCTTTCCGGCCACGGAAAGAGGGAGGGCTCTGGGGCTCAACCAGGTGGCAGGAGTTATGGGGTCCGTGCTGGGGCTCGCACTTGGGGGCATACTCGCGGGTTCGTTCCTCGGCTGGCGCTCGATCTTTTGGATCAACATCCCCGTCGGGACGTTCGCGACCCTCTGGGCTTACTTCAAGCTCAGGGAGACATCGGAGCGCAGGCCAGGGGAGAAGCTGGATCCAATTGGGAACATACTATTCTCTGGCGGGCTGACTGTTTTCCTAGTAGGACTGATGCTTGGCGCGCTTGTCGGCTGGTCCCTGACATACCTTGGACTGATGGCCCTGGGCCTGGGGATGGTGGGGGCGTTCGTACTGGCGGAGACGCACGTGCGTTTTCCCATGATGGACCTGTCCCTGTTCAAGATCAGGGCCTTCGCCGCTGGCATGGCCAGCAACCTTCTGGCCTCCATAGCAAGGGGAGGGGTGTCTCTCGTGCTCGTCTTCTACTTCCAGGGGGTGCTCCTGCTTGACGCCTTTACAGCCGGGCTCTGGCTCATCCCGTTCTCGGTCGCGTTTGTGACCCTCGGTCCTCTGAGCGGATACCTCTCGGATAGGTTCGGGTCGAGGGGATTCGCGACTGCTGGACTGCTCGTGGTGTCGGTGGCCCTATTCTGGTTCGGCCTTGCACCTCTTCCCCTGTCGAACGCGAGCTACACCCAGCTCCTGGTGCCCATGGTGTTGGCTGGAGCGGGGGGAGGTCTCTTTGTTGCTCCGAATGTGGCATCGATCATGAATGCAACCCCGGCGCCGAGGAGAGGGATCGCCTCCGGCATGTCTTCGACCCTCGTTAACACTGGTTTCCTTCTGAGCCTAGGCCTAGCGTTCGCCGTCATGGCAGCCAGTGTTCCGACTTCGGTGCTGCAGGCAATATTCTCGGGTGCGTCTGGAGGCGTGAGCACGGTCGTGGAGGGTCATTTTATCGGATCTATCCATGGGCTCTTCTTGATCATGGGGTTCATCAGCCTGTTCGCGGCAGTGCCTGCGTTCATGGCCAAGAAGCCAAGGCCCAGATTCGAGCCAGTGAGCCAACCCGAGGCGGATTGAAGCCTCTCAACCCAGTAAGGGTTGCACCATCTCGAGCGGGCTACTTCAGGCTCCGGGCGACGAAGCTCTCGTTGTTTTCGGTCTTCAGGAACACGGGGACGTTCCGCTGCTTGGCCGCCTTGAACGAAACGAAGAGCCACTCCCCTGTCCCCAAATCCGCAGTCCTCTCCAAGACCTCATAGGGGAGGGCAAAAGCGTCGGCGATAACCATCCTGTCGTACATTCGGGGGAGGGTGCTCACGAAGTAGCTGTGGAGCTGCTGTAGGGCGTTGACGTTGAGACGGGCTACTCTTTGGGTGGCCATCCAGCAGTGGAGCCGATACTTCCTCCCCTGCCTCAGGAGCTGCTCGACGGCGCGGTTGGACTGTGTTGTGAAGTCCTTCGGTGTGTGTTCGTCCGGCATGTACTCTTGCGCTTCGTCGAGGACCATTAGGACCCTCTCCTTGTTCCCGAACTTCTTTTTCAGGAAGAGCATCCTGCTAATCAGTCGTTGGACAGCCTGCCTCGCATCCATCGGCTCCGGCGCATAGATTACGTTCAGCCTCGGCGCAGTCCCCTTCGCTAGTTGTTCAGCGAGTTTCTCAGGGCTCAGCTTGGACGTCCCGGTCACCCCGAAATCCCCCGTTTCGAGTTGCCTTACTATCAGATCGATGTCCTTGACGAGGGCCGACATCTGGTGAACGTTAGTGTGCACATCAGTCAGGAGCGCCAACAGCTCCGAGGACGCGGATTGGTCGAGATCGCTGAGACGAGTACTGGGCTTTAGTCGCCTTTTCTCGTAGAACTCCGAGGTCAGAGTGCCTAGCGCCATCTTCGCAGCCGTTCCGCCGGGTTTCCCGCTCTCAACGGCGTTATCCAGCAACTGCTGGATCCAGGCTAGATCAAGGCCTCCTCCTTCCTGGAGGGACAGCCTTTCCACACCTTGGGCGTACAGCTTCGAAAGGGCACCTTCGATTGCCTTTCTTCCCACCGCCTCTTCCATGCTTTCAGGGATAG
Source organism: uncultured Nitrosopumilales archaeon (assembly GCA_964413565.1). Lineage (GTDB taxonomy): Archaea > Thermoproteota > Nitrososphaeria > Nitrososphaerales > Gagatemarchaeaceae > UBA183. The sequence continues at coordinate 11,354 of CAYPSJ010000031.1, forward strand.
CCTGGGAGGTCGAGAACTCCTCTTCGCTGTCAAACCACTCGGTGCTTATCATCCTGGCATCTTCTCCTAGCAAGTCGAGCAAATTCACGCCGTACTCACCCGCTATGTCCAGTACGACGACGGTCAGGCCCGGGTCATGGGCCATTGCTTGACGTATGAGTGAACTCGCGAGGTTGGACTTGCCTGATCCTGTGAAGCCAAAGAAAGCGCAAGGGAAACGGATGAGGCTATCCATGTCCACAGTGAACGGCAGGTCGAAGCCAGCCATCTTCCCGATATTCACGCCGCTCATTACGCAGAGGAATTGCTCAACGGCCTCCTTCGATAGGAGGAAGACCTGGGCCCCTGGTAACGGGGAGAACGGAGTTCGAGAGAAGACGAGATTACCCGCGCCTATGTCCGCCATGTAGCTTGTTGGGATGGCGGCCAAATCTATCCAAGTCTCCTGCGACTTGCCCCAGCTCTCCTTAATCGTGTCGAGGTATTCCTTCCTGAGAAGAGTGGGCATCGAGGAGTCGATCCCTGAAAGTTGATAGTGGGTGGGGCTTACTCCGACCACTTCGAACACTATGTGTCTATTTTTGCCGTCGACGCTTCTCTCTATGGCGACGAAGCTTGGAAAATAGAGCCTGTCCAATACCTTGTAGCTGAACCTGGCCTCGATGATCGCTAGCGGATTGGAAACGGTAAGCTCTCTCCCTTCGCTCTTCGAAGTTCGGGTGGTGATGGTGTTCCGCTTGAGGCGAGCGTCGAACTCCCCGCCCATGGTGTCGAAGAAGGATTTCTCCTGCTCCGTAATCATGCTACTGTCTCATCCTGGCGTGCTCCGCCTCGGCCCGCTGCTGCCTATAAGGAGTGACGAGACCAAAGATCTTGCGTCTGCTTGTCACACCGCCCACTCGCAGGTCGGCAACTCCCCGCAGCGAGCTCCTGAGCATCCTGACCTCTGCCTTCACCGCTTTGTCGGCCAGATAGAGGAGCTGATTGTGCCCGAACGCCTCGAAGACTTCGGGGTTGTCATTCATCGAGAGGATGTGAAGGGCAAGGTTGGAGAGCTGGCTCACGTCGTTTCCCTCGAAGTATCCGTCGATGCGGGTGGGGCCAGAGTTCTCCTTGACGTTGAACCGTCTGACTGCCGGATTGTCGTACTTCGGGTCGAAAGCCCTGTCGAAAAAGAAGACCTGCGAGCGTACAGTCTTGTCGCTACGAAGGGTCCTGAGCTGGAAATAGGAGCGGACGAAGAGCTGCTCCCGGGAGACGAACTTTCTCGCGCTCCGGAGCTCATGACCCAGCTCAACCATTGTAGAGAAGGCGCCGTCGTAGCCCATGGTCCTCCATGGAGTCAGGATGTCCGGGTTCTGAGCGCTCAGGATGGCAAAGAAGGCCCTATCGTTCTTCAGCATCGGCGCCGGAGAGTTGAGGTTGACGAAGCCCTCGGCAGACGCGAAGGGGAGCACGGAACGGGCAACGTCTGTCGCAGTTGTGTCCTTGGCAATTCCGATCAAAAGGCACCCGCGCTCCCTAGCCTTCTGGAGGACGCCCTCCAGGAGGAAGAACGCGACGGAGTTCACGTCCAAAATGGTAAGGTACTCGTCCCCCTTCAGTGAGAGAGGATGGCGCACCCGGGAGAAGACGTCCTTCGCATACTGCAGGGAAAGCGAAATCACGCGATCCCAGTAACCGGCCACATCGTCGCGGAGCTGGAGATGGGATTCAGACGAATCGGCGAGTATCACGCCGTTGCGCTGCTTGTCCAGCTTGGTCAGGCGGTTGACCGCACGCCGGGTCTCGGATTCTGTCGTGCCCAGGCGGGCCGAGAACTCGGCGACGCTCGCGGGGGATTCCATCAGGGACCTCAGGAGCGCGAAGGGGAGGTAACGCGGCCGCGTGGGGAGATTCATCGATGGCGATCCGAGGTTGACCGCCAGGTATGCATCCAAGGAGGACAGGGGATGGTCTGCCGACCACTTCCCGAGCTTGTTGTCGGCCCGTCTGAGCATGAGTCTCGCGTCCCGTGCCAGAGTGGAATAGGTCCCTGACATCGGGCGGTCGAGGAAGACAAGTCTCGCCTTATCGCATGACAGGTATGCAAGGTAGAGTTCCCCGAGGGTCATGAAGGAGTTGGGAATCCGCTCCATGGAGTGCTCGAGGTCTATGTC